>NZ_BAACAP010000190.1:0-62272 GCF_045865695.1 Scytonema hankhaensis NUACC26 | reverse complement strand
CGGTTTGCTGTCACCATGGAGTAGGTTTCTTCTGCTTGGGTGGGGTTGAACGCACGGAATGTGTTCGAGCCATCTCCGTCTTCAAACAGTGTGTTTTCTACTGTTGCGCCATGGATCGCGCACAGCAATGCTCCACCGAGTACCCCAGCCACTCCCATCATGTGGAAGGGGTTGAGTGTCCAGTTGTGGAACCCTTGCAAGAACAGCAAGAAACGGAAGATTGCTGCCACTCCAAAGCTAGGTGCGAAGAACCAGGATGATTGTCCCAATGGGTACATCAAGAACACGCTCACGAACACTGCTATCGGTGCGGAAAACGCGATCGCATTGTATGGTCTGATGCCTACGAGTCTGGCGATTTCAAACTGTCTGAGCATGAATCCAATCAGACCGAAGGCTCCGTGCAGTGCTACGAACGGCCACAACCCGCCTAATTGGAACCAACGGGTGAAATCTCCTTGTGCTTCTGGTCCCCATAGCAGCAACAAGGAATGTCCCATGCTGTCTGCTGGTGTGGATACTGCTACTGTCAAGAAGTTACATCCTTCCAAGTAGGAGGACGCCAAGCCGTGTGTGTACCAGCTTGTTACGAATGTTGTACCAGTCAGCCAACCGCCGAGGGCTAGGAAAGCACAGGGAAACAGTAATATCCCCGACCAACCTACGAATACGAAACGGTCGCGCTTCAACCAGTCGTCTAGTACGTCAAACCACCCTCTTGTACTGGGGGCGCGTCCAACTGCAATGGTCATTGCAACAAATCTCCAAACTTTTATAATTACAGGTTTCCTGTCCCTACCTACAAACAGAACGACTAAGCGCTGTCCGTAAGCAGAACTTTAACAGGTTTGTCAGTTAAGTTTACAATTTTTAACTGACTCTAATTTAGATTCTATGTATAAATCGCAAATTTTTCCACTATATTTTCAAAAATATTTAACTTCTTAATGAAAATGTATGATTTGGTCAGTTCCTCATATACCCCTTAATTCGCACTTTCCCCATACCTGCTTGGCTAACGCTAAAATGAGACCTGAGCCTGAAATTTGACGAGTATATAGATGTATACCATTGACTTAACAGTAAAAAACACAGCCTTCCCCATATCAGTGGAACGTAAGTCAGCAGAAGAAGCTGAAGCACTGTATCAACTCATTTTGACAGCCATGCGATCGAATAGCCCCGATATCGTGGAATTGCAAAGTGAGGGGAAAACAGAAAAGAAAATTGCAGTCAGAGCCAGTGAAATTTCAGGAGTACAGGTGATTCAGAAAGATGGCTCAGCAGCCGGAACTGGCAGACCGCCTGGTTTCTTTGCTCTTACCAGTGACCAGTGACCAGTGACCAGTGACCAGTGACCAGTGACTAAGGGGATAGGGAGTTCATGCCCCAATCCCCAATCCCCAATCCCCAATCCTCAATCCCCAATCCCCAAAATGACAGAACTTGGCATTGAGATCAAAGACTTAAATTTTAGCTGGTCATCGGGAAACGACATTATAAAAGGTTGTTCCCTTGAAGTGCCTAGGGGAGAATTTTGGATGCTCTTGGGTACCAATGGCAGTGGTAAGTCCACTTTACTCAGGCTCTTAGCAGGGACATTAATTCCTCAGTCAGGAGAAGTAAAACTTTCGCACCCTGTCGGTTTTGTTTTCCAAAATCCAGACCACCAACTGGTTATGCCGACAGTCGGTGCTGATGTTGCTTTTGGGTTAGTGGAGGAAAAGCTGCCTTTACCTGCTCTCAAGGCAAGGGTTGAAGAAGCTTTAGAGGCTGTAAATTTGCTCTCGTTGCAAAAGCGCCCTATTTATGCTTTAAGTGGAGGACAAAAACAGCGAATTGCGATCGCAGGTGCTTTAGCTCGTCGTTGTGAAGTCCTTTTATTGGATGAACCCACTGCTTTACTCGATCCCGATAGCCAATTAGAATTAGTAGATGGTGTCCGCCGTCTAGTAAAAGGTCGAGGAATTACAGCTCTTTGGGTAACTCATCGTCTAGAAGAGTTGAATTACTGTGATGGTGCTTTTTTATTAGAGCAAGGTTCTTTGGTAGACCGAGGCGAACCCGAACGCTTAAAGCAACGTTTAATGGAATTACATGAAGAAAGCGGTTGAGCAGTAAGCTTTCAATCTATGCAAATCTAGTTAATCTTGGTTTTCCCCTTAACTGTAGGACAATGCCCAATGACGCGCTTTGTGCTATTTCCTTACGGAGACGCTACGCGAACAACTGGTGGTAACCACAAGCTAGCACTGGCTCCCCAATGCCCTATTCCTAATTATCCATCCCCTTAATACTTTGTAATAGCCTGCCAGAGCCAACTTGAGGTAACTGCTGCATTTTTTTGTATTTGTAACATTATGTTACAAGGCATGATTGAAGTACTATAAAAGTTAATGAATGAATTTGGTTAACTTTTGAAGACTGTGAATAAAAATCATGCCGCGTTCCTCACCCCAAGCCGTCTTGTTAGTAGACGGCTACAATATAATAGGCGCTTGGCCTTGTTTAAGAAAAACCCGCGATAAAGCAGGTTTAGAATCCGCACGCTGGGAGCTCATAGAAGCTTTGACCAGTTACAGTGCGTTTCAAGGCTACGATACCCAAATCGTCTTTGATGCTCAATATCAAAACAGTTGTAGCAACAGAGAAACGATTACCGAACTCCTATCAGTTTATTATACTGATTTTGGGCAAACTGCGGATACCTATATAGAAAAACTCTGTGCATCTTTAAGACATCAAGTGGCTCAATCTATTATATCTCGCGTGATTGTCGCCACATCAGACAGAGCACAGCAGTTAACGATCCTGGGATACGGGGCAGAATGGCTGTCAGCACAGCAGTTGTGTTATGAGGTAGAAGCTAGCGTTTGTCGAGCGCGGCAGAAGTACCACTCCCGAAAACAGTCTCACAAAAGATTCTTAGCGAACTATATAGATGATAAAGCACGTCAACGCCTAGCTGAATTGCGAATGGGTTTGACAAAATCTTGAGATCTCGCGATCGTCTCAAGAGCAATAAATTATAAGGAAGCAGATTTAGAATTATCTGATGCTGGTGGAGGTTGTTTAGATAATGGTCGTTGCTTCTGCTGGTCACGCAGTTTTTCAATTCTACTTCTTAAAGATGACTGTTTGTACAAGTAAGCTGTGGATACATCAGGAACATCAAACCATAAATTAATATTTCCAATTTCAAAGAAAAGCTTGAGGGTGCTAAGATTGAATTGTGTTTGGGCTCCGCCCTACACTGTCAAGGTAATGTAAATGCTTTTGGATTGGCTCAATCGGCAAATAATCGTCATCCAACACTATTCACACAGTCCTCAAAGAGTCTGGGAGAATACATTTTTGGACTTTCGTCCTTACAATGACATCTCTTTTAGAATACATTGTAATTTTACACTACATAGTGGGAAAATGTGAAAACAGCGTAGTGATAAAACTTAATATCAGCTACGCTGTTGTTGTGGTTTTTATTAATAAGTTCATAAGAGATAACTAAAGGGCGGGGATGAAAGCGCAATAATCTCCAGTACGCTATGTGCAAAGCACACGCTACGCGACATCTGTAAGAGCTATACGCAAGCGTACATTCAAAAGAATTTTAGAAAAACTTTCCAAAAGTACTTGCCATTTTCATTTTTCTACTTTACCATAAGTAATTGTGACTGACGTTCCTCAGTAGCTCAGTGGTAGAGCGATCGGCTGTTAACCGATTGGTCGCAGGTTCGAATCCTGCCTGGGGAGTTTAAAAAATTGAAAAATTGAGAGCGTCTCCCTTCCCGCAAGAAGATTACTTAAACAAGTAGGTAGGGCTATGCCGCACATTCGCACTTTGGTGGGCACTGCCCACCCTACTTTGTCTTGTTCGCAATCGGGATGAAAATTTCTTACTCTCTATTTTCTAGATACTGCCTTCTCGCCAAAAGATTACCTACGGTAGTAGGCTGGGCAATGCACACCAACAGCAAACTGCGGCAAAGCCCTACCTACTATTTTCAAGACAGATACCCACGAGCAATAGATCGTAACGAGATTGGGAAAATAATTCTTTTCCAATGCCCAATGCGCTACTTTTGAAATTTAAGAGACTTCAGTGATTTTTTTATATTGAGAGTAAAAATAGTTGTCATTTTAAGAATAAATGCTGAAAAGCTTTTGACAAGTGCATACAAAGCGCGATTGGTTGACAAAATTTTGTAAAAAATTAATTAAGAATATGTATTTCTAATAAACTTGTATTTCTCTATTTAAAATTCCTCATCTAAAAATTTCATAATATCTTTACTATTAAGTACTGAAAGTGGGAACCATATTTTTTTAGAGGTGTCACACTCAGTAACTATAACAGCAGTCACATAAAATGAACTGTCTGTAATGAATTGCTATTTGACACCCAGAACTTTTATTTCAGATTGCCAACGATAGCACTATAGGTCTTATTAAGTAATGGTATACCTCTCAAATCAAACTAGCCTCGACGAGCAACAGCTCATTGACTCCAATGGTTGGAACGTTATTGAAACTGAGTTCAACCCAGCCCAACTGCACCATAAAGAAACAGTCTTCACCACAGGTAATGGATACTTGGGAACGCGGGGTACTTTTGAAGAAGGATATCCCAACGAACTAAGCGCAACACTCATTCATGGTATTTATGATGAGGTTGCGATCGCCACTACAGAACTTGTGAACTGTCCGAACTGGTTAACCCTAGTTGTGAATGTGGAAGGAGAACGCTTCCGACTCGATACTGGTGAAATTATATATTACGAGCGGCGGCTAGATATGCGTTTGGGATTGGTTAGTCGTGAAGTGCGGTGGCGTTCCCCCAAAGGACACACTATAGATTTGTACTTTGAAAGATTTGCCAGTCTTGCAGATCGACACATTTTAGCCATCAGATGTCAGATTACATTGCAAGACTTCGAGGGAGAAGTTTCTGTAGAAATTGAATTTGACCCTAATCCCCACAACCAAGGTGTCAAACACTGGAAAACCCTCGATAGAGGAAGTCAAGACAATACGATTTGGCTGCACAGTCGAACCCTACAATCTGAAATGCAGCTTGGTATTGCCGCTAAGCTTTTAGTAGAAAGAGATTTTGAAGACAAGGGGGTAAGTTCTCTCACTCCCTCACTCCCCCACACTTCCGTATCCTTCCACTGTTCGCCAAAACAAACGGTAACAGTAGAAAAAATTATCACCGTCTTCACATCACGGGAAACAGAAACTCCTATTGTTACTGCCTTAAATAGATTGGCACAAGTACCTAGTTACAGCACTTTGTTAGCCGCTCACATTGCAGCTTGGGAAAAAGTGTGGCAAGACAGCGATGTTATTATTGAAGGCGATATCAAAGCTCAAATTGCCGTTCGCCATAACCTCTTCCAATTACTTGCTGTCGCACCTCGTCATGACGATCGCGTTAGCATTCCTCCAAAAACACTGTCTGGTTTTCCTTATAGCGGGCATATTTTTTGGGACACAGATATTTTCATACTTCCCTTCATGACTTTAACTCAACCCGCACTGGCAAAGAACTTGCTAACATATCGCCACCACACTCTTGAAGGAGCAAGACGCAAGGCAAAAGAAGCTGGATATGACGGTGCAATGTATGCTTGGGAAAGTGCTGCAACTGGTGATGAAGTCACTCCTCGTTGGGTACCTGGCTTAAACGGAGAGTCCATCCGTATTTGGTGCGGCGATATTGAAGTGCATATCAGTACTGACGTAGCTTATGCTGTTTGGCACTACTGGGTGCATACAGGCGATGATGAATGGATGAGCGATCGCGGTGCTGAAATTATTTTAGATACAGCGAAGTTTTGGGAAAGTCGAGTTGAGTGGAATCCAGAGCGCAATTGTTATGATATCCGCGATGTCATTGGACCTGATGAAAATCACGATCGCGTAGATAATAACGCCTTTACCAACTTAATGGTACAGTGGCATTTTCAATCGGCTTTGGCTTTGTGGGATTGGATGTGCCAAGCTTACCCTGACAAATCAGCACAATTGAAAACAAAACTGAATTTGGAAGCAGAAAGGTTTGACAAATGGGCGTGGATTGCCAACAGACTCTATGTTAACCAAGAGCCGCATACTGGTTTAATAGAACAATTTGAGAGATTCTTCCAATTGGAAGATGTCAACTTAGCTGACTACGAACCTCGAACAAAATCAATGCAGGGTCTTTTGGGAATTGAAGCCACAAGTCAAAAGCAAATTCTCAAGCAGCCAGATGTCTTGATGCTCATGTATTTGTTGCGCGATTGCTACGACCAAAAAACCTTACAAACCAACTGGAACTACTATAGCCCCCGTACCGATCATGCCTACGGTTCTTCCCTTGGTCCTGCAATTCACTCCATTCTGGCTTGCGACTTGAATCAAACAACAGAAGCTTATACCCATTTTATGAGAGCCGCATTAGTCGATTTAGAAGATGTGCGGCGTAACGCTGCTGAAGGAATTCATGCTGCAAGTGCAGGTGGAGTTTGGCAAGCAGTTGTCTTTGGGTTTGGAGGAGTCCGCATGACTCAATTTGGTCCTGTTGCTTGTCCCAATCTTCCCCAAGGTTGGACTCGCCTTAAGTTCCGCTTGAACTGGCGCGGCGAATGGTATGAGTTTGATTTAACTAGTGGTAACACTGTTGCGGAAACAACGGTACGAGAAGAACAAGAAGTAGTTTTACTTGAGGCTGCTTAAGGGATTTCCAAGCAACAAATTAACCCATACTGTGGTGTTAATCCATCTTGTGGTGCTAACCCGTATTGGTACTAACCCATTTTGTTGTGGTGCGGGCGTCCTCGCCCGCCAATCAACATAGTTGGCGCGATTACTAGCTGTTCTGATTAAATTTTGCATATGAAGGACGGGCGAGACGCCCGTTCCACAAGAATTAGATTAATTCTTAAATTTAATAAGCATTTTGAGCAATTTCCGTTTCATGAGTACAAATTTGATATAATTTGAATTTATATTAAGGTTTTTCAGAAGTGTACTTTGTTATGCAAGGAGAGCCAGCCTAAAGAGCAAACAGCACTGTAAATTTATTGCAAATTCAGGAAATTCTCAGCAAATCAACTTAGTTTTTAAATTGTGAAGAACGAATTCCCCGTTTATGTGCCGATTACTTGCTTATCTTGGTTCCCCCACTTCTCTTGAGCCTCTATTATATCAACCCGACCATTCACTTATTGTTCAAAGCTATAAACCACGCGAAATGCTCTCTGGCGTAGTTAATGCTGACGGTTTTGGTGTTGGATGGTATCATTCTCGTCAAGAGACAGAACCATTCTTCTACAAAAATACAATACCCATCTGGAATGATATTAATCTACCAAGCCTTAGCCGCTATGTAGAATCGGGATGCGCGATCGCTTACATTCGTAGTGCGACTCCCGGTCAAGCATTAGATTTTAGTAACTCTCAGCCATTTCAGTATCAGAATCTATTATTCATTCATAACGGTCGAATTGATAACTTCCGGCAAACTCTCTACAAACCCATACGCGATCGCTTAAGTGATGAAGTTTACAAATGGATTAATGGAACTACAGATTCAGAACATATTTTTGCGTTAGTGCTCAACCAATGGTTAGCTAATCCAGGTAAAAGTTTAGAACAAGCTTTACACGGAACATTGCTAGAACTCACAGAGTTAGCACAAAGTCATCCAACCTATGTCTTTGCCAATATCGTTATCAGTAATGGAAAACGTATAATTGCTTCTCGCTTTGCGACAAAACCACCCGCACCATCTCTTTACTGGTTGTGTAACGATCCAACTTTTCCCAATTCTACAATTGTTGCATCTGAACCGCTATTTACTGGTAACTGGATTCCTTTTGAAGAAAATAGCATCCTCAGTGTCGGAGAAAATTGTGATATCAGAATTGAGCCAATTTAATTTAAAAGAAACAATTTGTATCGCGTATCATCAATGTCGCTCTAAAACCCTCACCCTATTTGAAGATATTGATGAAGTTAGCTTTTGTCAGCAAGCCCATGCAGAGTTTAGCCCTGTTGGGTGGCATTTAGGGCATATTGCGTATACTGAGTCCTTGTGGATATTAGAACGCACGGCAGGTTATCCGTGTTTATTTCCACAGTACCGGAAGTTATTTGCAGCTGATGGCTTACCAAAAACAGAGCGAGTGAAATTACCTGGTTTAGAAGAAACTCTTGATTATTTAGATACTATTAGAAGCAAAGTTCTACATTATTTGGAACTAGCCAATTTAGAGAAGCAAGATCGTCTTTGGCGCTTCATTCTTCAGCACGAAAGTCAACATTGTGAAATTGCTACCTTCTTGTTGGAAATCTTGAAAAGGGACTGGGGACAAGGGACTGGGGACAAGGGGGAGAGAGGAAAACTAATCGCCATTACCCCTTATCCCCAGAGGGAACCCCGAGTTCCCCAATCGCCATTACCCCTTATCCCCAGAGGGAACCCCGAGTTCCCCAATCGCCATTACCCCTTATCCCCAGAGGGGACCCCGAGTTCCCCAATCAAGATTCCTGCAGGCGAGTTTGAGATGGGAAACAACTCAGTGGATGCGCTAGATAATGAACGTTCGGCACATCGAGTTTATTTGGATACATATTGGATCGATCGCTATCCTGTCACTTGCGGGCAGTATAGAGTATTTATGGAGGCAGGAGGTTATCACAATCCGCAATGGTGGTCGAAAGCGGGTTGGAAATGGCTACAGACAGAGCAAGTTACGCAACCCCTTTACTGGTGTAGCGTTCGCGAAGCGGCTGCTTTGCAGCATCGCCCTTGGCGCAAGCCGTACCCGGCTTATCGCACTCAAGAAAATCACCCAGTTTGTGGTGTTAGTTGGTACGAAGCAGAAGCTTACTCGCGGTTTGTAGGGAAACGATTACCTACAGAGGCGGAGTGGGAAAAGGCAGCTAGTTGGAATCCTCAATTGAATTGTAGTTTTTTATACTCTTGGGGAAATCGAGAACCCATGAGACAACTTTGCAATCATAACAGTTTCAACAAAGGAACAACTCCCGTAGATGCTTTTCCTGATGGACAAAGTGCATATGGTTTGTACGATACTCTAGGTAATGTTTGGGAATGGACATCGACTTGGTTCGATAGTTACCCTGGTTTTCAAAGCTATCCATACATAGGATATTCCCAAGTTTATTTTGACCAAAAGCATCGCGTTTTAAAAGGTGGTAGTTGGGCAACACGTCCTTGGGCATTACGCTGTAGTTTTCGTAACTGGTATTATCCTCACGTGCGTCAAATTCTTGCAGGATTTCGTTGTGTTGAGGTGTAAGGAGAAAGGAGACAGTCACGACGAAAAAATTTCTTCACTGAGGGTGAACAGGACTTACGCAACCTCAACGGTATTTTAAGGATTTCACGCTTTGCAGATCCCCTCATTTCCCCCCAACCCCAGAGGAGACCCCTAGCCCCCCTTTTTAAGGGGGGCTTTGCGTAAGTCCTGGTGAAAAAGATGCAGTAGGGTGGGCAATGCCCACCAACATCAAAGGTGTGGCATTGCCCAGCTTAGGCTTTGGGATGTAGGGGATTTCCAAAGAAAAAAATAACCAACTTTCTCTTGTGGTACGGGCGTCCTCGCCCGTACCACAAGATGGATAATTTATTTCTTGGATATCCCTAGGAAGATAGAGAGCAGAAGAAGAATATAATAGGAAATGCGATCGCTATGGGATTTTGCTCTTCAGACATCCCACAGGTTAAAATTTCTGCAATCTGCGCTACAAAAAGACAAGCAATCATGGTCGAAGTAAAGCTAATTCAGCAGGAAAATGCACCAAGTTCCGAGCAAAATAAAGTTGGGCATTGGGTGCTACTATCAACAATTCTTGCCTCAAGCATGGCTTTTATCGACGCCTCCGCGTTGAACGTCGCTCTCCCTGCTTTACAGAGCAATCTTGGAGCCACTGGTGTGGAACTGCTGTGGATTGTTAACGCCTACCTACTTATGCTCGCCGCCCTCATTTTAGTTGGCGGTTCCCTTGGCGATAAACTAGGGCGAAAAAAGGTGTTTGCAATTGGCATTTGCCTGTTTATACTGGCTTCACTGGCTTGTGGTTTCGCCCCAACTACTAAATCTTTAATTGTAGCACGCATCTTCCAAGGTATTGGGGGTGCAATGATGATTCCGGGGAGTCTAGCTATCATTACTGCTTATTTCGAGCCAGAACATCGTGGTGGAGCGATCGGAACTTGGTCGGCAGCAACTACAATTGTGACAGTTGTCGGTCCGGTACTGGGGGGCTTGCTATCAGATGCCGGATTTTGGCGTGGAGTTTTCCTTATAAATATACCTATAGGAATCGCGACGTTATTCATCCTCTACTGGAAAGTTCCAGAAAGTCGGAACGAACAAGCTTCTGTAAAAATAGACTACCTGGGTGCAATTCTTGCAACTCTGGGATTGGCAGGTTTGACATACGGTTTTATCTCTTTACACGATTTTGGCATTCATGACCCCCGGATTTATGGAACATTAAGTGGAGGTGCGATCGCACTACTAGCTTATGTCTTAGTCGAAGCTCGTTCTGCCCATCCAATGATGCCTCTGTACCTTTTTAAGTCACGCACCTTTAGCGGCACTAACCTGTTAACTTTATTTCTCTACGGAGCATTGAGTGTCGGTACTTTCTTCTTGTGTCTCAACTTAGTACAAGCACAAGGTTACAGCCAGTCAATAGCTGGATTGGCTGATATGCCCTTTGCACTCCTATTAAGTGGGTTGTCTCCATTGGCTGGTCAGTTGGCAGATCGTTACGGTCCTCGCATACCACTAATTATAGGTCCCTTTCTTACTGGGCTGGGGTTTCTGTTGATGGCTTTTGTCGGTTTGACAAGCGGTGCTTCCGAATATTGGACGACATTTTTTCCAGGCATTGTCGTCTTTGGGTTAGGTATGGCAATTACAGTCGCACCGTTGACTGCTGCTGTGATGGATTCAGTGGGAACAGAGTATGCTGGAACTGCATCGGGAATTAATAATGCAGTCTCGCGGACGGCTGGGGTGCTAGCGATCGCAATTGTTGGTTCGTTGGCACTCTCTACCTATTCGCTGTCGTTACAAGAGCATACAACCTGTCTTCATTTATCTAATGCTGCACGACTTCTACTACAGTCCCAAGCCAGACAACTCGGTCAAATAGCACCGATTGTTGGGGTTGCGCCGGAAACTGTAAATGCTGTGGAAACAGCCGTCAAACTTGCTTTCGTTGATACTTTCCGATTGGTTATGATAATATGTGCCGGATTAGCTTGGGTAAGTGCAATAATGGCAGCACTCTTAGTGGAGAATAGGAAGTAGGGGAAAGCACGCAAATAAATTAAGGATTTTTTTCCAAAAATCCATCCTTGTGTTCAAGCAATTGGTAATTTCTTCATCCTACCATCAAACAGAAAAGGCAGGATTTCTGCTTAAATTTTTGTTAAGACCTACTCTTGACGAGAATTCAAGTTAAGAGTCCTAACCGCCAAGTCAACGGAGGATAAATGTCTATATCTCAGGCTATCGGCAGCAAAGAGACTTCCCAAAACAGTTATGAAGAACGCTTGCAAATAAAGCGCTTGCAGGAACCAACTTTGGTTATAACTTCTAGTGCAGGAAGTGATGTCGTTAAGGGATTAACTCAAACAACTAAATCCTTACCCCCTCGTTACTTCTATGATGACCGTGGCTCTGAGCTATTTGAGCAAATTTGTGAATTACCAGAATATTACGTAACGCGAACAGAAACAGCAATTTTACAAGAGTACTCCCGTGAAATTGCTCAAACAACTGGTTCGTGTGAATTGGTAGAACTTGGCAGTGGCAGTTCCACCAAAACCCGTATTCTACTGAATGCCTACCATCAAGCTGGTTATCCTTTGCACTACGTTCCAATTGATGTCAGCGCTGGAATGTTGGAAAGCACTGCCCTCCAACTTCTCACAGAGTACCCCACGCTAACGATTCAAGCACTCGCCGGAACCTATGAAGTGGCTCTGGTACAGCTTGAACCCACCAAACTACCTACTAGAACGATTTGTTTTATTGGTAGCACGTTGGGTAATTTAAATTCTCAAGAATGCGATGAGTTCTTTTGTCAAATCATTAATGCATTACAACCAGGAGAATATTTCCTACTTGGTATAGATTTGCAAAAGCCAAAACATTTGTTAGAAGCTGCTTATAACGACAGCCAAGGAGTCACCGCAGCATTTAACCTCAATATGCTGGAACATCTCAATCGGCTATATCAAGGAAGTTTTGACACAACCCAATTTGAACATTACGCTTTTTACAATGAAAAGGAAAATCAGATTGAAATGCATTTACGCAGTTTGCGATCGCAAACCGTCGAATTACAAGCTTTAAACCTCACAGTTTCTTTTGACAAAGACGAAACCATTCTCACGGAAATTTCTCGCAAATTCGACCTCAATACCATTCAACACGAATTGAAAGCAAAAGGTTTAGTACCGCAAAAAGTGTGGACTGACAAAAATCAGTGGTTTGGATTAATATTGTGTCAATTGCAATCTCATTAATTTAGAGGAGTTAGATTAGTCCGCTCGCTTAGATCCCCGACTTCTCTAAGAAGTCGGGGATCTAGCCGCCCAAAATGTTTTAAACTGTAATTTTTGTTCCGTCAAATTTGGTAAACGTATAGCCGTTGAATCTTTCGTTGTACAGCAAGGGCATAAGTTGCATCGCGTAGTATGGGGGTGCGATCCCTTCAAAGTAGAAGCTGAATAAAGTTAAAGACGCTGAATTTGTAAATCATGATCGTTAATGAATTGCAAGTAGTTACGCCGTCTTGACCAAAACCTCAACTTCATGAGCGATGCTTGTAGGTTTAGGAATAGTTTCCCCATCTTCAAGCATACCTTCTATGTGAAATTCAATAGCCTCAGCAATCAGCGCTTTAACTTCCTCTACGGTTTCACCTACAGCTACACAGCCTGGTAAGTCTGGTATATAAGCACCGTAGCTTGTTTCTCCTTTTTCAATCACTACTAGGTAATGCATCAGCGTTCGTCTAATTGAGCTTGTCTCCATATATTTTTTAGCGTACCAATTGGTACGTCAACATTCAACTTACCCGATACTGTAACAGTACCAAGCTTGTCGGGATGTTTAAATTGCCGATGACTCCCCTTAGTTCTGTTATGATACCATCCATCAGCTTCAAGCCGCTTGATAACTTCACGTACCTTCAAGCCTCTATTCTATACAGTTGAAATCTCTGTTACAAATAGAGTACATTGTTAAAAGCAATTATTAAGTGAAGTTTTTGCTCTTCAATGAGGGATTCTATTAGTAAAACACACACTCTGCATCTGTAATATATTAACCAATGGGAAGGTTTCCCGGATTGACTGCATGAACGTACTCGCTTCCTGAAGTAGGGAATCCTCGCTTATAAGAAGCTTCTTCTGGCTTACCCCATCCCAGTTGTAAAACTATTTCTAAAAAGTTAGGATTTTCCCACTTCCACAGACTTGCCCATTCTGTTCTTTGAGTCATTCTATCAACATCAGAGATTGTTATTTGTCTGTACTCTTTACTATTATTAATGCTTAAGTAGAAATCTAAGCCTGAAGAGACGTTTCTCCAGAACTCTAATACGGAATTCTTCGCAGCTTTTAGAATTTCTATGTCATTGGGTAAAGCTATAAGCTGTGCATCGACTTCTGGATAGCGTAAGGTCTTTTCTCGAATAGTTATCTCACGCCACACAATCCCCGAAACTTGATGTTCTGTTTGATATTCGTGAATAGCAGCTTTGAAATCTTGATAAGCAGTAAACTTTTGCAATCCGTCGGTTTTAATAAATTGGTCTATAACAGGATTACCGGAGACGGTGACTGCTAACTTGAGACGTTTTCCTTCTAGACAAGCTTGGCGTTCGGAACGCAAAATTTGGATGAGATCTTCTGTGGTGTAAACCTTTGACATAATAAATTATGAATTATGAATTATGAATTATGAATTGAAGGTTCCATCATTCAGCATTCATCATTTTGCAATCATTTTATATATTATCGCTGAATTTATATCTTTTAGATGTATTTAATATTACTAAACCATAGGGCAGACAATTTTGCCTGCCCCAAATGTTACTGAGTTGTTAGCTCGCTGTTCAACTCGTTGAAGGAGCGTCTCTTTAATTCCACTGATTCAGAACGTGGTAACAAATCAAACACACCTCTAAACTTATCGTCTATTTCCTCATAGGGGACTTGACCTTTTTTGTTAAGAACGACTTGACCGGAGCGATTGAAGACCGCGACTTGGGGAACAGACCCAGAATAGTAATAACCAGCTTCCGTAGGGCTGTAGGTTTCTTTAAGTGGTAAGGCGTCCACATTAACAGGGATAATCTCTGTTACCCGACCGTAAAATTCCTGTACTCTTGAAACAATCAAGGCATATTGCTTGCAATCACTGCTGTCTTCTACGTAGAAGAATAGCAGGGCGGGTTTATGCTCAGATAAAGCTTGGGAGAGTGTGGCTTTGGGGGGAACTAATGAGCCGTTACCAGCATAAACCACAAAAATATTGCCATCGTATCTGTCATCTTTTAGACCTGCAACTGCCGATTGTGGATGAAGAAAGAACAAGCAGGAAAGGAGTAGTAATACTGACAAAACCCGCCGCCAGTCTGGAATAAGATTGTATAAAAATTGCCACTTGATGCCATTCATCTAAAAGAACCTTGTAATGTTTGTTTTTCCTGAGTTTGTGCTGAATATCGCAAACCAGGGTGGAATTATAATGACACCTGCCACCAAGTTTTAGGATAGCGCCTTTTGGGGATTGGGGATTGGGGATTAGGGATTGGGTATTGGGGATTGGGTATTGGGAAAGGTTATTCTTTCTTGTCCCTACCCCCTACCCCGTACTCCCTTCATGGGTTATAAGTTATTAACTGCCAACAAATTAGGGTACTGATGTGGGAAACAAAATTCAACTGATAGATAGATTGCGACTGGGTTTGGCTGTCTCAGTCGCAAAAAGTGTAACTTTTCTAGTGCGATCGCTGCGACTAGGTGCAGCAAGTGTCTTACCTGGTTCCATCGCTCGTCGCATCGAACCGCGTCTGTTGCAATTACTGAGCAAGCAAGTCAAAAATGGGGTAATCCTCATAGCTGGAACAAATGGCAAAACAACGACATCGCTGCTTCTACGCACAATATTAGAACGCAAGGGATATCGGGTTGCTCACAACTCCACAGGTGCTAACTTAGAAAATGGTTTGATGACTGCCATGTTGGCAACTACCAACCTAGTAGGTATATTAGATGTTGATTACGCAATATTGGAAGTAGATGAGAATATCATCCCGAAGGTGTTAGCTCCGATTCAGCCTCGGATCGTTCTTTGCTTAAACCTATTTCGCGATCAATTGGATAGATATGGAGAAGTCGATGTCATTAGCAAACGCTGGACAAAAGTGATTTCTACCTTACCACTAGAAACAGTCGTTATTCCCAATGCTGACGATCCCACACTATCGCTCCTCGGTCAGCAATTACCCCAAAAAGTGTTATTCTTTGGTTTGAATGAACCGGAGAATTATCTAGAGGAAATCCCGCACGCCGTCGATTCGATATTTTGTCCTAGTTGCGGGCATTCTCTCAACTACCAAGGAGTTTATTTGTCTCATTTAGGAGATTTTCTTTGTCCCAAATGTGGCTTTCAAAGAAGTCAACCGAAACTTAATAGCAGTGAATGGTCGCAAATCCTTGTGGGTTTGTACAACAAATACAATACATTAGCTGCTGCTACTGCTGCTCTTGAATTGGGTGTAGATGAAGTAACTATTTGCAATACAATTGATAACTTTCAAGCTGCTTTTGGTCGGGCTGAAGAGTTGGAAATTAATGGCAAGCGAGTCCGAATTCTACTATCAAAAAATCCTGTAGGAACAAACGAAACAATTCGGGTCGTGACTCAAAGCACTGACAAAACAACTTTGTTTGTATTAAATGACCGAATACCAGATGGTACCGATGTCTCGTGGATTTGGGATGTCGATACAGAGAAATTAGTAGAGAGAGGAGGGACTTTAGTTGTTAGTGGCGATCGCGTTTATGACATGGCATTACGCTTGCGCTACAGCGAAAAAATACCTGAAAGTCGCTTTAAACTGATTGTAGAAGAAGATTTACGGCAAGCGATCGCAACTGCATTGGAACACACTCCAAATAATGAAACATTACACATCCTCCCTACTTATTCTGCCATGCTAGAAGTGCGAGAAGTTCTTACTGGTAGGAAAATACTATGAACCAGTGACCAGTGAGCAGTAACCAGTGACCAGTGACTTATTTAAGGGATTTTATGAATTATCAACAATATGAATTAATAATTGGTTGGCTGTATCCAAAACTGATGAGTACTTACGGCGATCGCGGTAATGTTATTTGTATAGAACGGCGGAGTCAGTGGCGAGGATATAGCGTTCGCGTATTACCTCTAGATCAAAATTCCACAGCAGATGATATCCGTTCGGTTGATGTCATTGTGGGTGGTGGCGCACAAGATCGTCAACAGGAAATTGTTATGCGCGATTTACAAGGCGCAAAAGCAGAAGCTATGCGGGAGAAGATAGAAAATGGGACTCCAGGAGTGTTTACTTGTGGTTCTCCCCAATTGTTGGGACATTACTATGAACCTGGGTTTGGACAACGGATTGAAGGTTTGGGCATATTAGATATGGTGTCCGTGCATCCAGGGGAAAATGTCCGGCGCTGTATTGGTAACTTGGTTATAGAAGTCAGTGCTACTCGTTTAGCACGGGATTTGGAAGAGATGACAGGTTTCAAGCCGTATTTGATTGGTTTTGAAAATCACGGCGGACGCACCAAACTTGGTAAGGTAGAAGCACTCGGACGGGTGGTGTATGGATTGGGTAATAATGGTGAAGATGGAACAGAAGGGGCTTTTTATCAAAATGCGATCGCAACTTATTCCCACGGACCTTTGTTACCAAAAAATCCCTTTGTTGCTGATTGGCTGATTCAAACTGCCTTACGGTTGAAGTATCAACAGCCCATTACACTGTCACCCCTAGATGATACCTTGGCTTCGCAGGCAAGGGAGGCTATGCTTAAGCGATTGAAGGTAAATCCGCCAACTGTTGCTGCGGCTCAAGTTTAAATTTTATTCTTCTAGAGCATTGGTACAGATAGACCTTGCTTAGTATTGGGTGATGCCATGCAATTCCTGCGGTTGCGACTTTGTTTAAGCTAGCTCTAACGTATTTTGGGACGGCTGAGAATCAGTAACTGCACCTTACCATCACCTGTATTAATTACCAATACTGGAGGACGCTGATTATCCTTTGCTCCTGGTGGCATTGCTGGGAAGAGATATACCCAGTTGTTGTTCTCAATCAGCAACCGCCAAACAATAGGTTGCTCTGGATTGGTTATATCGTTTGTTTCCCGTCCGAAAATCTGCTTGAACCGATCCACATCCCCGATAATGCGGGAATTCTTCAGGGGGGGATTGGTCAACAAGTCATCAGGATTGCGTCCCAAAGCCATTTTATCGCTAGGGCTAACTAGGGTAACAATAGGTCTTGTAGAGGTGTTATTGACTGCATCCCGGTAAGCATCAGCAGTACCCTGCCAACGCGCTAACCAAAACAGAGCAACCAAAATCCAGGATATAATAACGATTTCATGACGGAAGGGCAGGGGAAAAAGCTGGGCAAAGGAACGTAGCGACTTGAGGAGCCAAAAACCGTGCAGTTTTTGCGTAAATTTGCTGATGGATGATTTTGACGTGCTAGGTAGAATGCTTGCATTCGGTGAGCGAATCAACCAAAGAGTGAATTGAATCAAAAATACTGTTATAATTATAACTATAATTGTCCGAATAAATATCCACAAGTTACCCAAAATAACTTGAATTGGTACTAGTAGAAATGATTCTACTGGTAAGTTTAGAGTAGTAATTTCTACTTCAAAGAAGCCAAAGTAAGCCCAGCGATATATCCAACCTATAAAGTAAAGAAAAATACCTAACACGCCGAGCAGACTAGCGAAACTGCTAAGAAGATTGACATTGGAGGAATTTTGAGATGCTGGGGACATGACTAGTGACAAAAGTTACTAAATGTGTGGTTCAAACTATAGCGATTCTCACTTGAATGAAGTACAAATTTATCTGCGTTCGTCCGCGTGCATCTGCGGTTCCAAACTTTTTTATGTATTGCACCCAATTGAAAAGCGCTATAGTATCTGGTTTACCCAAGAGGGCAATGCTCAATCGCTTGTTGCACACAGTCTAGAAGTCCCCATGCTGCCTACGCCACACCGATAAGGCTTACCCTCAGGATGGCAATTACCCACCAGCAATGGACATAATAAGCATCGGCTAGGTGTAAGTTTTCATCCTCAGTTATGTGGTAGTGTCCCTATAATTGCTCGAAGTGGAGCGTAGCTTAAGGAGTTGCAAGCGCACTTTTAAGCAAACTTCTTTCTAGAGCTACCGGAACATGAGGAACTTTTTGTGATTCTATTCTGATAGCTTTAAGTATATCCAAGGATAAGCTACTTGATTGCGTTACTCCTATCTTGCTAGTATTATTTAAATGTATGAAAGTATTTTTCAAAACACTGATTTTTCCCATAGTACTTGCTGTCGCTGGGACGGTAGAAAATGTACGGGTAGCGATCGGGACTACTCAAATAGCCCAAACCCAAAAGGCAGCAGTTAACGCGCCGATACCCTTGGCGCTACCCACTACTGCAGATGTGGTACTTAAGAATGGGAGTTCTATGACGGGACAGGTGACAGCGTTTGACCCGAACAAGCAAATAATTCAGATATCCCGCAGTAGTGTTTCTCGCTCACTTCAGATTGCCCAGATTAAGCAAGTAACCTTCAAGCGAGATGGTCTAGTTTATACCAGCGATGGTAGGCGGGTCATCCGAGGAGAGGATAACTCACAGGCTCAGCAAAGCACTTGGAAGAATATTCCACTCAATGCGTTTCGGTTTCTCAACCCTAGTCGGGGACAAGCAAGCGTAGACCTGGCAACACTCATGAATCCGAGGGATCTCCGTGGTATTCAGGGAGTGGCTGTTAAGAGTTTATATGTAGCGGATGAAATTCAATTTCAAACTGCCGGAAAGATGACTATCAAAGTAACGCCAACTGACCCTTAGATTGGAAGCTGCTGGTGCTATCTACCCACATATTACTGTGATTCTAATAGTATCAAACATTAAATATCCATGCAACGCATTCTTAAAGTTTTGTTGGCAGTGGGAATTGGTTTGGCTCCAGTTGTTATGCAGTCAACTAATCAACCAGTGTGGGGACAAACTCAGAATCCCCAAAGTGAAGAGGCGCTAAAACTTCTCAACCAAGCGCTGAAACAAGGGCGGGAAGGACAACCACAGCAGGCAATAGAAACGTTAAAGCAAGTTTTAGCAATTGCACAACAACTTAAAGACCGAAGGCTGGAGGCAAATGCTCTACTTAGAATAGGTTTAATCTTTGGCATCATTGAGCAGCCCCAGAAAGCATTGGAGTTTTACAACCAAGCCCTGCTCATCAGCCGATCTGTGGGCGATCGCACTCTTGAAGCCAATACTTTAAATAATATCGCTGAGGTCTACAGCAAAATTGGGCAGCCTCCGAAAGCATTGGCGTTTTTCAATCAAGCTCTAGTTATTAATCGATCTGTGGGCGATCGCGCTCTTGAAGCCACTACTTTAAATAATATCGCTGAGGTCTACAGCAAAATTGGGCAGTCTCAGAAAGCATTGGAGTTTTACAACCAAGCTCTGCTCATCAACCGATCTGTGGGCGATCGCGCTCTTGAAGCCAATACTTTAAATAATATCGCTGAGGTCTACAGCAAAATTGGGCAGCGCCAGAAAGCATTGGAGTTTTACAACCAATCCCTGCCAATTACACGAGCGGTAGGCGATCCTGCCGAGGAAGCTATAACTCTGATTGCTATCGGTGGGGTCTACAAGGACATTGAGCAGTCGCAAAAAGCATTGGAGTTTTACAACCAAGCCCTGTCTATATTTCGAGCAGTGGGCAACCGTGCTGGGGAAGCAACTACTCTAAATAATATCGGTGGGGTCTACAAGGACATTGGGCAGCCCCAAAAAGCATTGGAGTTTTACAACCAAGCCCTGCCGTTTATACAATCTGCGGGCTACCGCGCCTTTGAAGCTGGATTTCTGAATAATATCGGTGGGGTCTACAAGGACATTGGGCAGCCCCAAAAAGCATTGGAGTTTTACAACCAAGCCTTGCTCATTACACGAGCAGTGAGCGACCGTGATGTTGAAGCTACAACTTTAAGTAATATCGGTCTGGTCTACAGTAACATTGGGCAGCCCCAAAAAGCTTTAGAGTTTCACAACCAAGCCTTGCCCATTAGACGAGCGGTGGGGGACAGTGCTGGGGAAGCTGTTACTCTGAGTAATATCGGTGCGGTCTACAGCGAAATTGGGCAGTCCCAGAAAGCTTTAGAGATTTTCAACCAAGCCTTACTCATTACACGAGCGATGGGCAAGCGAGCCGACGAAGCTACAATTCTAAGTAATATCGGTTCAATTTACAGCAAGATTGGGCAATTGACTAAAGCAGCTACAAATTACGAACAAGCTGTCAGGATAACTCTGGAAATTCGTAAAGGAGTAGCCAAAAACGATCGCTCAGAATTTTTGCAGCAAAAACTCGGAACTTCCATCTCCCTCGTGGATCTCCTCATTAGGCAAAATAAAGCAGATTCAGCCTATGAATGGGCTAACCTCGCTACAACTGCTGACTTGATTGATTATGCCCGCCTGCTTAATGCCAAAGTCGCTAACCCCGATGCTCAACGAGCTATTGATGAGTGGAACCAGCTTTATCAGCAACTGCAATTTCTGCGTCAGCGCTTACAGGAGAAATTTTCTGATACACTCTCTCAACAAATGCGGGAGCGAGAAGCCAAAGTTAACCAGCAAGCAGAAGCCATCTCTCGCCGCTTTCCGGAAGTGGCAGAACTGTTTGAAACTACTCCCACTGACATTGCTCAACTCAGAGCTAGTATCCCAGCAGGTACAACAGTCATTCATCCTGTCCTACTGACCAACATTAAAAATGTCCCAAATACAATCGCTCTCTTTATTTTGACCAAAGACAAGCTGACAGTAAAGCTTGTACCTGTTAATCCCGCCGAACTTGATAACTTACTCACCCAAACCCATGCTCAACTAACCAATCGCTTTAATGATAAATACCTTGACAACTTGGAAAAGCTCTACGATCTGCTGATTCGTCCAGTTGAAGGTGAAATTCAGGCAACCAACCCCAAACAACTTAGCATCATCGCCACTGGAACTTTCCGCTACATCCCCTTTGAAGCCCTCTACAACAGCAAAACCGACAAATACCTGATTCAGGAATACCCCGTTAGCTATCTCACTCGCCTCTCTACCCATTCTCTCCAAGCAACTCGGACAAAAAACCTAACATCTGCCAAGAAGGTTCTAGCTCTTGGCAACCCGATTCCTAAAGATCCACTGGTACTGCCAGGATCTGAAATTGAGGTTAAGAGCATTACTCAAATTATGCCGGGAAGTGAAGCTATAATTGGCAACAAAGCTACACTCGCCACATTCAAAACTCAGGCTCCTCGCTTTCCTCTGCTGCACCTAGCAACACATGGCTGTTTCCAGCGAGGGGGCTGCCCTAAATTAGGGTTGGAAGAGAATATCCTCCTGTTTGCTGACAAAAAACTCAACATTGCTGATGCAGCCCTGCTGGGATTGAGCAACACTGATTCGATCGCCCTCAGTGCCTGCCAAACTGCTCTAAATACTGATTCCAAAGGGAAACTATTGATTGGTGACGGTGCAGAACCAATTACCGGGCTTGCTTACTTATTTGAGCGTGCAGGGGCTAAAGCCGTCATTGCCAATCTTTGGAGCATTGAGGATAAAACGACTCAGGAAATTATGGTACAGTTTTACCAGAACCTGAAACAGGGGATGAGCAAGGGTGAAGCATTGCGGCAAGCTAAGCTAAGCCAGATTAATAGTCATCCTTTCTTCTGGTCTTCTTTTGTCCTCATCGGTGATGCCCAGTAGCTGGTGTTGGGCAGATGCGATGCAAGCTAGAAGCTAAAGAAACAAGAGCGGTCAGCACTTTTTTGTCACTCTGCGAAAAGAAAAATAATTGTAGGTAGGGTTTCTACTTATCGCGAGGTTCTCGATTTACCATTCGGTAACGTTCGTACCTTCTAATTGCCATAACCAAACTCAGCTTCATACGTGTAAAAGCTTCTACCAAGCTACCTATTTCATCATTTGATACTTTCTCAAACTCTGCATTTAGATCGCCTGTACTGACTGCTTCTGTTACCCGGACAACTTGTTTAATAGGTTTGACAACGTAACGTTTGAGCCAAAAGTTAGCTGTATATATGGCACTGGCAAAAATGAGAGTGACAACACCCATAACTAAAACTAGAGATTGCCGAGCTTTTTGCAAAACTTCATTGGCTGGAATAGAAACAATTTGAGCACCATTAACCATATTTAATTTCCAGCCAAATCCATTGCGATCGCCATACATATCAATCATAGTTTTAGGAGCGGCATCAGGTGTACTGTGACATTGCAAGCAACTAGATTCAGTTATAGATATAGGGAGAGCAATGTAAAAAAAGTTTTTTCCCAAAAGAGAGCGAAATCCTGATAAATTTTTCAAATTTTTATTTTTTTGAAATTCTTTAACAATTGTTGCTTCAAAAGTATCTGCTTTATCTCGGATATTTGTAGGATTCAGCATTGCTTCCTTATAAAGGAAGTCTTGAAATTTATCATTTTTATTTTGTAAATCTTCTAAAACTTTTCGTGAAGAATAAGCTGGAATAGCCTGCTGTATAAACTCATTATTATCTAAACGAGATTGTAATTGAGGAATGATTTCAGTAGTCGTGTAAGAACGGACAGAATTTATAGTTTGAAGCAACAACCATGCACTTGAGCTAATTTCATCTTGAGTTTTATAATTTAGAACACTAGCTAAAGCTATTCCGCTTAGGGCAATGCCTTCAATAAATATAAGTAACAGGAGTACAGTTAGTTTCTTAGCTAAATTTAAATTGTTAAAAACTAATAAACTTTTTCTTAAGAGATACATAGGGGATTGGGGATTGGGGATTGGGGCTTGGGAATACAAGTATGGTGAGCATTGCCCACCATACACAATTAATTACGCTATATAATGCTCGCCGTTGCCGAGCAACTGAGGTTTTTGTGTTGTTTTTACAAGGAAACAATTGAGTACTATAAATGTGACAAGAGCAAAGATTGCGCTAGCATATAAAGCTCCTTGAATTCCTACAAATCCAAAGCCAATCCCTACTAAAGCAGGACCAAGCGCCCTTCCTAAAGATTGGAGAGTTACATTCATTGCCATAAATCCAGCACGATTATCCTCTGGCGCAAGACGTGCAAATACTGTTTGGATAGATGGTAGTGCAATACCAAGACCTGCACCAAATATGAGAACAGGGATAAAAAGCAGCCACACATTAGTCATTAAAGGTGCAATCAATAGTGATACAGCACAAACGATGAAAGAAATTTTGATCAGTGTGATTTCAGAGAACTTTTGAGCAAACCATCCTAATTGAGAAGCAAACAAAGCAAGAGTTATTTCCATACTAGCTAGAAGCGTACCGATAATTACACCAGAAGCACCAAGAGTATTTGCTGCTAGAAGTGGAATACAGATAAAACAAGAACCAAATTCCAAGATGAATAAAGACAATACAGCAAATAACAATGCTAGTACGGAACGATTGTTAATGCTTTTCCAAGTACTTCTCAAGTAGGTTGCAAGCTTGAAATCTTTATCTTCAACAGACCTTTGACTTTGAGTTTTTGGTAGTTTTAAACTTGCAAACACTAATAATGCAATTGGAAGAGCAAGAAGTGAAAGTAGAAATGGGTATTTCCAACTGAGTTGTGCTAATCCACCGCCAATGAGAGGATAAACTGTTGCACTAAGACCAATCATACTGGCGTTAAATGCCATAGCTGCAGTCAACATCCTCCCAGAGTAAACATCAGCAATTACAGTCAGAGACAAAGACTCTAAACTAGCAGCGCCAACACCTTGCAAAAATCTCCACTCTAATAAGCTACGAAAATCCCGTGCAAAAGCACTTAAAATTCCACCTAGAGCAAACAGAAGTAAAGAAGGAATAAGAATTTTCTTTCTACCAACACGATCAGCCAAAACCCCAAAGATTGGAGTTCCAATTGCAATTGGTATCAAAAAGCTTGCCATCACCAATCCAATTTGTTCATCTGGAACCTGAAAAGCTTTTCCAATAGCTGGTAGCGCTGGGTTAATAGCCATAACACCCATAACAGATATCAGTGTCACGCTGATAATGATGTAGAGATTGTTATCTTTGTATGTAAGATTTGATTTATCTTTTTGAAGTTTCATAATGGTTAGTTGTTAGTGGTTGGTAGTTATTTGTTGATGCTTTTAAGTGAATGTCATCTGTATTTAACTACCATGCAGAACTGAGGGGGTTTCGGAAAAAAATAGCTCTGTAGCTTGAGTGCAGACTATTTCTGACCTTTTCTGTCTTTTTATGACTCCTATACCAAAAAGATTCCCGACTTCTTCAAGAAGTCGGGAATCTAGCAGGAATCTACACAGTGCAAGGAATGCTAATTATTCATTGTTAGTCTGAGTTCATTAGAGGATGTTTTAAAAGTCATGATTGATGTATTAAATATTTCTTACCCCCCCTAACCCTTCCCGATGTATTGGGGAGGGAACTAAATTTCTCTTATTTCCCCCCCAATACATCGAGGGAACTAAATTTCTCTTATTTCCCCCCAATACATCGAGGGAACTAAATTTCTCTTATTTCCCCCCAATACAAGAGGGAACTAAATTTCTCTTATTTCCCCCCAATACATCGGGGGGACTAAGGGGGGTAATGTGATGAAAATGACAGCAAACCACTTTTCAAACATCCTCTAAATCCCTTTAGGCAATTTGAAATTTGAAAGAAACTGCATCTCGTCTACCGATGCTGAAAGTCAAACCGGGCTTTAACTTATACCAAATTCCTGGTAATAGAGGATATTTGTTAATGTAAGTTCCATTAGAACTACCCATATCCTGAATATAGTACTCTCCTCCCTCAAACTTAATTTCAGCATGAATTCGAGAAACGATATCAGAATTGGGTAATGTGGACAAATCAATATCAGGAAAACTACGTTTGTTAGGTTTTCCTATCCGAATGAGAGAGAAGTTATCTGGTAACTCAATAACTTTGTCACTCTGAACGTGAAACAATCTAGCAACGGGTTTTTCGGCAATTGTAGGAACTTCAACAAAGCTTTCACTAAGATTGACTTGTTCTGCATTAATAAAGCTGAGAGCAACTGTAGGGCTATCTGGAGAGGGGCTGGGGCTGGGTTTTTTAGTTGCTAGTAGAGCATTGAAAATGACCAATGAGAGGATGGAAATAATGGCACTACCTACGAAAACAATTCGGGTTCCCCAGATCATATCAATGATACTTCCTAAGAATGGACCGAGTGTTTGTCCCCACGATTGAACTGTTGAATTGACTGACATAAAGCCAGCGCGAGATTCTTGTGCGGCGAGTCCCGCTAGCAGTGCTTGGGTGGATGGAAATGCCAAACCTTGAGATGCACCAATTAATAGGATAGGGATAAAAAGTAGCCAAACATTATGAATCGCAGGGGTAATGATAAATGCCAGAGCAGCTAAAATGAAAGAAAATTTGATGAGTTTGATTTCAGAAAATTTCTGTGTAATTCGTCCTAATTGAGAAGCGACGATCGCAACAGATATTGATATGCTAGCGAGTAGAAAACCATTAAAAGCAGCAGATGCACCCAAATCTCCAGCTAGAATTGGAATGTAAACTAAACAGGTTCCAACTTGCAGCATGAATTGAATCATTACCGCAAACATCAACCCTATAACCTGACGGTTGTTAATGCTACTCCAAGTACTTTGCAGATACGGTTTTAGCTGAAAGTTTTGAGGGTTAGTGTGGTGCTTTGGTAGCTTGAGGGTAAATACAACTAACAGTGCAACCGGAACAGCAATCAAGGATATCATAAACGGGAAGCGCCAACTGAATCCAGTTAATAACCCGCCGATGAGAGGAAAGAGTGCTGAACTCATACCAATCAAGCCAGCATTAAATGCCATGACAGCACCGAGTTGTCTTCCCCTGTAAAGGTCACCAATGAGAGTTAGCTGCAATGATTCTAGGCTTGCAGTTCCAATACCTTGTACAACTCTCCACTCTAAAAGACTTCGGAAGGTTTGAGCAAAGCCACTTAACACTCCCCCTAGAGCAAACAGCAGCAGTGAAGGAACTAGGATTTGCTTTCTCCCAAAAGTGTCAGCTAAAATTCCGAATATGGGAGTCACAATAGCACCAGGTAACTGAAAGAGTGTTGCGACTAGTGCGACTTGTTCGCTGGAAACGTTAAAAACTTGCGAGATAGTTGGTAAAGCAGGGTTAAAAACTGTCCCCCCTAAAATTGCTATGAGTGTTAAAGCATTAATGATGTAAAAATTTTTATCTTGGGATAGATTTCCGGGACTCGTTGGTTTAGCTTGCATAGTAGAGGGAGCCATTTTATTTTTCCTTTAAGATTTAATTTAAACCATTTACTTGACCCGTTGATTAATTACAACTTTAATACCGTTTTTAGGTTGTAAAGTCATAGTTGGTTCGGGAATAATTGACTGATTGGGAATAAGATTGAGTTCAAATTTTTGGGCAATAGTTGCTAATAATAAAACGGCTTCCATTGATGCAAAGCTTTTACCAATGCAGGTACGCGGACCACCTCCAAAGGGTGCATATACACCTTTGGGAAGTTCTTTTTCTAAGTCGTTAGCCCAACGCTCTGGATAAAAGACTTCAGGATTCTCAAAGTATCGCTCGCTACGATGCATAACCCATTGGCTAATAATTACCGTACAACCTACAGGAACTTTGTAACCGCCAAGTTCGCAATCTTGACTTGCTTCACTCACTCTATTCCATACCACTGGATAGAGCCGCATGGATTCTTTGACAATCATCGTGGTGTATTGCAAAGCAGCAAGATCTGCAACAGTCGGAGTGCGATCGCCCAATACTGTTTGAAGTTCTTGTTGTAACTTGGTTTGCACTTCAGGATACTGAGCTAAAAGCATCCACGTCCAAGCCAAACTATTTGCAGTGGTTTCATGTCCGGCGAAAATAAGAGTTGCGATCGCATCGCGCAATTGCTTATCGCTCATTTGAGAGCCATCGTCCTCATCCCGTGCTTGCATCATTAGTGACAGCAAATCCCCAGGATCTTCTCCACTCGAGCGTCGTTCTTCAATAATCCTATAAATATACTTATCCAATTGGCGGACAGCAGATTGGTAACGACGATTAGACGGAGTTGGAAGTCTCTTAGACAAAGCAGGGAACGGAGATTTACGATTTTCCACAAACCAAGGAGCCGCCAAACCCATTGCTAAAGCTACATCCTGAGCCTCTTTGTCAGTTGCATCGCGACTAAAAAGAGTTTTCATCACAATGTTAAAAGTGAGATGCATCATCTCAGCTTGAATATCCTTTGTTTCTCCGTTTTGCCAGGAAGCAAGCATTTTTTCTGTATATGCAACCATCACCTCACCATAACCAGCAATCCGTTTTTGGTGGAAGACAGGTTGAGATAAACGGCGCTGACGAAACCAAGTATCTCCATCACTCGTCAAAAGCCCTTGACCTAACAAAGTGCGAAAAAGGACTTTCAATATTTTTGGCGTACCAAACAACTCCCGATTTTTAAAGACTTGCTCGATATACTCAGGCTCAGTTATCAAAATAGATGGACTCGATCCCAAATGAAAAGGGACAATTCCACCATATTGTTGAGCGCATTGGGTCAGAAATCCAAGGGGGCTTTGTTCAAATTCCATCAGATTTCCTAGTAAAAACTTTCCTTTAGGACCCGGTAACGAGAAGACATCTGGTAGCTTAGAAGTTGAATTGTTCGATTTGGTTGGTTCTGAGGTTAACATGACTTTTCCTCTGAAATGATAAAGAATCAAAGATGAAGAGATGAGGAGAGTTCGTACTTAAAACTTCATTATCGAGTTGACTAAGTAGATAGGTGATAACAACTCGAACTATGTAAAGGTGTGTAACACACTCAAACCCTTACAAAGGACAAATGACCAATGACAAATAACGCTCCTAACAAGTTAGCTTTAGTTGAGACGACTGACTTATTGTTGACAATCAATTGTAAATGGGTTGTTTTCTGGGTCTAAACCTTCAGCCACTTTTAAGCCAGGTGAAGGAGAACGAACAGGACCGAGTTTAACACCACGCTCTATTAAAGTATTGTAAGCTGTTTCAAAATCATCAACGTGAAATGCAAGTTTAGGTCTATCCTTCCCAAAGTCTACATCCATGTTACCGTGGAGAACCAAAGTGCATTCACCAGTTGCAAACTCTGCCCACTGTTTATCGCTACGACCATCTATACTCTTAAAAGACTTTACCTCAAGCCCTAATAGGTCGCGGTAAAACTGTATTTGTGTATTTATATCTTGTACGTAAAGAATTACTTTTGTTAAACCTTGTATAAGACTCACGTTATTTTTACCTCATTAAATAGACTGCTTTAACCAGTGACCAGTGACCAGTGACCAGTGACCAGTGACCAGTGACCAGTAACCGATGGTAGGAATGTAACATCTTTAGTGAATGTTAGCTATATCTAGTTACCATCAAAGGTTGAGGTTTTTTCGGAAATCAAGTAGCTCTGTACGTTCAGTGCAGACTTTTTCTGACCTTTTCTGTCTTTTTATGACTCTAAGTAGTTGGACACAATTAATTTCAATAATATTTTTGCTTTGCCCAATGCCCAATGCCCAGCCGAGTGCGAGTGTATTTAATTTGGTCTAGTGCAACTGGGCAAATTGCACTTCACAAAGCAACTTTTTGTTAAAAAAAGTTGCTTTGTGTCTTACTTTGTATATATTCCAACGAGATCCCTTAAGGAGACGGAAGCGCTACTCGATTGTTGGGAACAATCTGTGGCTGATACGAAAATACCTCTCGGCTAAGGGGCTTTACGGTCACCTTAACCCAATTCACATCGTTGTTATCGTTCGCCGCATTGTTGCCAAATGTTTCGACACGAGTGAAGTTTTCGAGCCGATTGGCGCTATCCCCTAGGATAAATTTATGAGTTTTGGGTAAACGATTCAGAATCGGCACGTACCATTTAATCAAATCGTAGGTTTTTTGAATAATAGGTAGTTCTTCCATATGGATGTGAGAAAAGTTTAGGCAAAATTTACAAAGTGGAATTTACATGAGATACTATATTCGTGTAGTTGGGTTTTTGAAAAAAATTAATATCAGTCCACTCCGTTGCGATCGCCAAGTGCCAAGAAAAGAGGAGTCAAGGGCAAAAGCGCTCAAGTGTTAAGGATTACTGAGTTCTCGACAACACAACGCACACCAACCGAAAACCGATATAGTTGTTGACGTTGACCGGGTCGCCGTAGCTGCGACACGCGGAACGACAGAAAGCAGGGCTGTTGAGCCACGAACCACCGTGCAGTCATCTTTTTTGATTATCATTATCTCTCGCTTTACCCATGCTTCTCCATTGGTACGTTCCTAACGGTCCTAAGTCAATATAGTTCCCAATTTCTTTCAAATTATCCTCACTTGCACCTTTTGCATCCTGCAACCGCCCAATCGCATCGTAGCGATCAAGCCCATCCTTGAGTGTAGTGCGAGTTGTAATTGACCAGTGTAATACTTCTCCCAAATTCAATTCATAAGCAACAGCGTAAGCTAGAGAAGTTTTACCTGTTCCTGGCTTACCAGTCACTAATAAAGGTCGCCGTAAATATAAAGCTGCGTTAACTAACTCTATTTCTTCAGGACGGGCTTGGTATGTTTCACCTCGTCTTTGCGCTACAAAAAAATCAAGAGGAGTAAATTTTTGATGATTACTAGGGAGATCCTGTAAAGTTGCTAAAATGTCTTCTACAGTATCACTCTGTTGCAGAAAACCCTGAGGACAGCAAACTTGATACGCTCTTTTAATAGCGATGATATCTGAATTTTGATAAGCTTGAAGAATTTGAAGCAGAGAATCTAGAGTAGATTCTGGTTTTATAAGGCTATTAAGCTCATCTTCAACCTCTTGCATCTCTTTCTCTTTTTCCAGAATTTGTCGCTTCAATTTTTCTAGAGTTGCTGCATTTCCCTCATGGTTTAATTGCTGATTCAGCGCCGTATATTCCTTCTCCAAAGCGTATAAGCGTTCTTGAAGAACCTTCTTTTTGATTTGCAAAACTCTACTTTCTATCATGTTCTAATTCGTTAATCTGTTCTTCGACTTTTTTCATATCCTGCTCGATCGCTTCAAGTTGTCGTTGTAAGTTATTGCGAGTTTGGGCGTTTTCAGTGTAATTCAACTGGTTAGATACTGCTTCAAAGTCACTTTCTCGAATTTCCAACCGTTTGTTCAATTCTTTAAGTTTAATTGCTTGCACTCGACTCCAAGATTGATGGGAAGACAAAACACTTAATCGACCTTGAAGTATATCGAGCTGCTGTCCTAAAGGGTCTTTGTTTTCATTAGGTATCTGGTAATTGATTTCTTTGATAAATTCTTTCAATTCTAGATTACCTGAATTAGTAGTATATGCAGCCTGTACAAGGTCTTGCAACCACCCCTGACTATTAGCCCATTTTAAAAGATTATATACAATATCTGTATAATTTCCACTATCTGCAATAGTATTTAAAGGAATTCCTAAATTATCATCTAGCATCCTCTTTAATTCAGCTTTATTTAAAAACGCACTCATTAAAGCATCTCTCAGTTTTTTTCGTTGCTCATTATCTAACGTCAAAGTCATAGTCTGCGCTCGTTGATTTTTAGGTGATATCACTGGAGGTGTAGGCGATCGCTGAATTGTACTATCAGATGGAAGAGGAGAATCCTTAAATAACTGTCCTCCATCATTATCCTCCCAACGCAAATAGAGCACGGGACGATACCATTGATCTCCTTCAATCCCCATAGCAGTTTGTCCGTTACCTAATGCGATCGCTAATGACTCTTTTTGTCCTAGCGAGAGGTAAAAATCTTCTGCAAAAGCACTTGCAGCATCCACACCAACAAGATACTGCATTGCCACCACAGCCGGAATACCTTGACCAATCAGATTTTGTGCAACCCCATTAAACATTGATAACCAATATTATTAAACTATAATGCTTGTAAATCAGCAATAACCAAAGCGACGCTTTATGGATGCTACAATCTTAGTTGACTACCTAAAAACTATATCGGAGCTTTTTCTTCAAGATTTATAGTCAGGGTGGTGTTCGATACTTCCCACCCTGTTCCCCTAAAGATAGGGACTTTCTTCACTAGATACAAAGAGGTTAATCATGAAAACTGAACAAGAGAGAGAAGAATTAATTAAAGCTATCAATGTACTATTAAATCAAGCATATGATAGTACCATAGATGAAATTTATGCTTTATTGAAAAAAATTGATGATGAAGAGGATGAAGAGGATTTAAAAGCTATTCAAGAAGCTAGGGAAGATATACGTATTAACGGTACAGTGTCTTGGGATGAATATATGGATGGATATAAGAGAGAAATTGCGTGAGTTATCAAATCAAATTTTCTAAAAGTGCAATTAAACAACTTAATAAATTACCAATAGATATTAAGGAAAGAATCGATTCAAAAATTTTAGATTTAGCAATAGAACCTCGTCCAAACGGTGTAAAAAAATTACAAGATGAGAATTCATATCGAATTCGAGTAGGAGATTACCGAGTTATTTATGAAATAGAAGATAATTTTTTATTAGTCACTGTGATTAGAGTAGGGCATCGTAGCAAGGTATATAAAAATGATAGTTGACAAATAGCGATCGCCTGTCCTATACGATCGACAAATTGAATTTATCCCGGCGTTATCTACAGTCAAAATCAGTCTACTGGAGGCGGAGCCTCCGGGGAATGGGTTCCCAGCCTAGAGGCTGGGAACCCGTCAGATAATACCCAATAATTCGATGAAATGTTGGGTTTCGTTCCTCAACCCAACCGTACTTAAATCATCTGTAAATAAGGCAACTATTACCAACAGACAAAAAGCATACAATACAAGCTTTTACGCCTTCAGCCCTCTACCTTTGTACTTCTGCCTTTATGTACTAGGTTTTTACTTCATGATACTATCAATTTAGCGTCACATATAATTGTATTTATGCCTGTTAACGAACTGCTACCAAATCTGCAAAAACTATCTCGTGCTGATAAGTTAAAAGTCATGCAATTTTTGATACTGGAACTTTCTAGAGAAGAAGAAACTGAAAGCTCTTTGTATAAGTTTCAAGCTCATGTAAATGACTCTATAGATTCGCCTTATGATTGTTATGAAGCGGCTCATAAGATGAATAAAATGCTAGAAGAATACAAGCATAGTAAAAATGTCTAAAAGACAGAGATTTGCCTACACTCAAAAGAAAAATAATTTAGGTTTGACTCTCTATGTACCATTTTTGGACTTAGTGTGGGCTCGTGGCCATCGCTTCTTAGAAGTGACTGCTTTGCTTGATACAGGGGCTGATGTCAATGTTTTGCCGTATGATATCGGAGAGCAGTTAGGAGCAGTTTGGTCAGAGCAAACAACACTATTGCAATTGGGAGGAAGTTTGGGACAATTTCCAGCACGAGGGTTAATTTTGATAGCAACACTAGGTGAGTTCCCACCAGTTCCTTTAGTATTCGCTTGGAGTCAGTCCAACAATGTTCCCTTATTGCTTGGTCATGTCAACTTCTTTGCAGAGTTTAATGTCTGCTTCTACACCTCTGAGTTGTCTTTTGAAATCAGCTTAAAGCAAACAAACTAGAGTGCGCTGCGAAGCACAAGCTGTACTCAGCTTATCGCTCCAAAACCTGACGCTATCGGGTTCCAAGAGTTGAAGCAAGTGGCGTGCGACTGCGGAACTTTTAGCCCGTCACTAACAAAGAACGGGCGTCCTCGCCCGTTCCACAAGAGAAAGTTGATTATTTTTTATTTGGAAGTCCCTTACCTTCTACAAAATTCCCGACTTGCTTAAGAAGAAGCCGGGAATTCACTACTCTCTACTCCCTAAACTACAGGTTTATTAAAACCAACTCGTAGATGATTGGGACCGTGAAACACGATGTTGTTAGCCCAGTCAATTTTCTCATCTAGCAAACGAAGTTCGGGTAAACGGTTTAGCAACACGTTTATAGCAATCTGACCCTCAGCACGGGCTAGAGACGAACCGAGGCAATAATGGATACCACCACCATAGGCACTGTGTTTGTTGTCTTGACGTTGTATATCCAAGACATCGGGATTTTTGAATTGGGCGGGGTCTCGGTTCGCTGAGCCAAGCATGAGACCTATGCTGTCCCCGCGCCGAATTAACTTATCACCAACCTCTACATCTGCATAAGCCCACCGTGTCACCATTTGGATTGGCGTGTCGTAGCGGACGAACTCTTCCACTGCAGCAGGAATAAATTCGGGGTGAGAACGTAACTTCTTGAGTGCTTCTGGATGGCGGAGTAATGCCAAAGTTCCCTTAGCAATCAGATTGATTGTAGTTTCGTGTCCCGCCGTCAACAAGTGAGTACAAGTAGCGACAATTTCAAAATCGCTCAATTTGTCGCCCTCGTCAGCAGCCTTAACTAAAGCTGAGATTAAGTCTTCCCGTGGATTAGCGCGTCGCTCTTTAATCAGAGGAGTAAAATAGTCGATAAATGACTGAGCACCCTGGTTTGCCTTTTCGTAAACTTCTGGTGGTGGTTTCAAACGGGAAGCACTCGCATGCTGCATAGCTAACGCCCATTGACGAAACAGAGGCAAATCTTCTGGGTCAGCACCTAGCATGATAGCAACAACCTTTGTTGGCAGAGGGAAAGCAAAATCCTCAACCAAGTCCAATTCTCCACGATTTTGAACTTTATCCAACAAATTATCTGCAATTTGGTAAATAGCAGGACGAATATTTTCGACAATTTTTGGGGTGAATGCCTTGCTAGCCAGAGATTTTAGTCGTGTATGATTGGGTGGTTCTCGAAAAACTATCCAGTTACTAACCAGAGATAAGAATGCATTATATGCTGTTGGTACTGGTGTGGTTTCAACATCCTCACGTTCGTTCAAAGTTTCGCGACCAAATCTTCGGTCTTCCATCACTTGCATGACATGGTCGTAACGGAAGATATACCAAGCACCAGGTAATTGGGGATTTGCTGAAATTCCCCAATGTACGGGGTCTTCTTCTCTATATCGACGATAGACTGCGTAAGGATCGGCGATGACTTCTGGTATAAATGGGTTGAGTCTTTCAATTGTAGAAACAGTCATTTTTTCTCCGTTAGTTGTTGGTGGTTAGTTGTTAGTGGTTAAGGGATTTCCAAGAAATAAATTATCTATCTTGTGGGATGGGCGTCCTCGCCCGTCCTGTGTCAGTGGCGGGCTAGAAGCCCGCACCACAAGAAATTTTAGTAAATTTTTTTATTTGGAAGTCCCTAATACAATTAGCCATTAGCCATTAGCCATTATCCAATGGCACTAATTCAAGTGGGTTTTTTAACGCTGACAGCATTTGTATCATTTGCTCGCGTCCAGAGTTTTGAACTTTTGCTACAGATGGTCTGGATTCTAAACGTCGCACATAATCTGTTAATTTAGGGAAATGCTTGTAGCTGTAAACCATACGTAGGTAACTTAGGGTGGGTGCAGCAGCACAGTCTGCAAGGGAAAATTCTTCTCCGCCTAGCCAAGTTCTATCTGATAATCGTTGTTCGAGTTGCAAACACGCTGTCTCTAATAACCGATGTGCTTTCTTTACCTCACTACTCCCTTGTTCTTCTACCAGACGCTGAGAGTCGGAAAATAACGCTTCGCGTCCTCGGTTGATGTAAGTGTCAATGATTCGTTCGAGCATTCGGACTTCTAAAGCTAGCTTTGGATCTTGTGGGATGAGATGGGGTCTATTCTGAAAGTATTGGTCGAGATACTCGATAATTATGCAAGCCTCAAATAGTATTTGACCGGATGAGGTTTCTAGTGTGGGAATTTTGGCAAAAGGGTTAATTTTTGTATAGCGCGATCGCTCTTCTTTATCAAAAAGATTAACTTCTATAGGTGTAAAAGCTACATCTTTTTCATAAAGAGCAATCAGGACTCGCTGGGAATAGGATGAGGCTGGAGCGTAATAAAGTTTCATAATCAAAAACAGCCTCGGACGCGATCGATAAGAGTCCCTGGGTCACTAGGTAAAGTATCGCCTCGCCAAGCAACGTGTCCGTCTGGGCGCACGAGGACATAAGCTTTTTCGTAAAGTTGGGCAATCTCTGGTTTTTCGATAAAGCTGATTGTCAGTGGAACTCGTCTTTCGTAGCAAGCTTTGGCAAAAGTGTCAGTTCCTTGTTGTCCTTGAAAGCATAGCAGCACGTACCCTTGACCAAAAAGATCCAATATAGATTTGTTAGGTTCTAACCATGCATGAGGTGCTCGCGCTCCGGGATAACTACTTTGAGTCCATTGGAAAGGATCGCTGTTGGGAGGCGTACCATCAGGAATCACGATCGCCGACTCGTAACGGAATCCAAAATGAACTCCTGGTGCGTCGAACTCGCGCTTAACGCCACTACGCTCTAAACCCTCAGCCATAGAACGACGCATTGCTTCGCCTTCGGGAGAATCGCTCATAATTCCTGGAGGAACGGTACGTTTTTGTCCGCGTTGGAGGTTGGCATTAGCTTCTTCTAAGTTTCTGACTGCGATGGGACGCCTTTCCATTTCATAAGTATCGAGCAACTTTTCTCCGCCCCAGCCTTTGAGTGTAGCCGCTAGTTTCCAACCTAGGTCGAGTGCATCGCAGATCCCTGTATTCATCCCAAAACCACCGGAAGGCGAGAGCGTATGAGCAGAATCGCCTGCAAAGAACACTCGCCCTTGACGGAATTGGTCTGCAACGCGATGGGTAAGATACCATTTCAGATTGGAAACGATTTCAATAGGGGTATCTATTGCGATCGCTTCTCGAACGGCTTCTTCTGGATCGCGCAACTGACCATCTTCTTTTGGTTTCAGAATGAGACGGTACGATCCCCGTCCATCCACAGACCGGAGTGGCTCTTGTAAGGTAGGGTTAACTAGGAAGAAAACCATAGCATTGCTCGAACCCAACTGCTCTCCTAACTTTGGTGCATTAAACACAACGCTTTGAAACAGTTGAGTGGAATGGAATGATGGAGCTTCAACGTTGCAAGCTTTACGGACTGTACTGCGAGCACCATCGCAAGCCACCATATACTTGGCGTGGATAGTTTCCGTGTTTCCCGAGTCTACATTTGTTACATGAGCAACCACTTCTTCCTCCGTTTGTTCAAAGCTATCCAAACGACAAAGAAGCTTAATGACTCCTGATGGATATTGTCCCAATGCATCCATTAAAACGGGTGCAACCAAATTTTGAGGACAAACTTGCTCTGGTTCTGGCGTATATTCGGGTAAGGTTCTTTCGGCATATGATGGAAAATGAACTCGGTATATTTCATAACCTCCTACTGCCGTTACCCAAGCAACATCCAAAGTATGGTCAACAGGCCATCCAGCATCGCGTATTTGCTTAGAGATACCCCAACGGCGGTAAAGTTCCATCGAGCGAGGTCCAACCGTGCTGACCTTAGGGTCAATCACTACTCCATCCGATTGCTCTATCAAAATACAATTAATACCTTGATAACGCAATTCAAGTGCTGTTGATAAACCAACCGGTCCACCGCCAACAATCAGAACATCAGTGACCAGTTTATCAGTGACCAGTGACCAGTGACCAGTGACCGGTGATGTGTTTGCCTCTGATTTAACATGATTATTCATAACTTTTTCTCAAGTTTATTAAAGTTCTTGCAAAAGTCAATTTTTGCGTACTTTTCCTTTGCGCCTTTGCGGCTTTGCGTGAGACAAAAAATATTTATCCAAGAAATCTACTAACCAAACATATGCTGAGGATTCTTAGCAAAATCCTCAAAATATCCGGCGTAGAAATCAAACATTTCGTAAACCATGCTAGGGATGACCTCGCATTCTCTAGCCTCATGACTCAGCCGTTCAAATCGACTTGCGATCGCTTGATACGCAATTTCAGGTGTAGGAATATATGTAGGTGGGTTAGCAATCTCAAAAGAAGGACCGGCTGTTTTCCCGCGTTTACCAGAAGGCATAGTCATCAGCAATTCACCCAAAGGACGCATCATACCCGTCATCACATCAATCGCTGCATTCATGAGTTTCGATCGCCGCATACTACCATGAGGCATTAACCCGAAGTGCTGCACCATTAGTTGCATCATTAAATAGTAAGACTCGTTAAAAATCTGCATGACAGCCCTCGTTTGGGGAACAGTCACAACAGTAGAGTTGTAATCTTTGTGATGGAGCGTGGGGTTACGCAAAGCGGGATATGCTGGATTCCAAGGTAATTTATGCCCAGTCGTAGCATCAATGGTTTGTTCGCGAGCCAGTGCATCTGCAACGCGCCGGAATTTTTGATAATGAGATTCTTCAAACTTAGGCGAATCTGCCTCACAACCCTCTCCTTGTTCGACAATTAAGTCAATGGCAAAGAGAGCGCTGTTGACATCATCTACATGAAACTGATAATCGGGGTGAGATTTATTGGTATCTTTTCGTAAGAATAAGTGGTGTTCGCCACCCACGCAACCTTTTTTAACAACAATTAAATCTGGAATATTTTCAATTGCAAAGCGAATTTGGCGGTACAGTTCGCTTAAGGAACCATAACCATAGAGTTTATCAACGCTTGGATCGTTGGGTTCGGTTTCATGCGCTAAATCTTCCACCAAAAAGTCGGGCAATTCAAATTGTAAGAATCGCTGCAAGCTAGATTGACCAAAGGGTTCAAGAGCAAAATCGACTTCTATAGGGAAGCGTCGATTCGCTTCATGCCAATTGGGTATAGCTGGGTAGAAAGGTTCGCCGATCGCCATTAAGATATTATTGACCATCAAGAAATGAACCATCTCTTCGCGAGAGATATCCAACAGTACGCCCCGCATTCCATAGTTGTGTCCTTCTTGACCGTCACCGCAAGCGAGACGCAGTTGTTCGGGAGTCCACAAACCCCGACGCACGTACTCTTCACCAGTGATATAGTTGGGAATGGAGTATGCAGCGTAAACATACTGCAACATAACTGCGGCTTCAAGTTCAGCAGCATGTCGCAAAGCGGTTACTAGTTCATCACGAGTTTGAATGGTGCGCTGAGTACTCTTTGGTGTTGGTTGAGTTTCGGGAACGTAGCCCACTCGCTGTTGGTTTTGCAAATATTTACGCAAAAGCATTGCATGAGGTTGGGACATATCTCTTGTGGGTGGCATATAGTAGGTTTTGTTTTTGTTGCAAGGGTCGCACATCTGCCACATTAGGCGAGCATAAGTTTCTACCTTGCATTTGTCCGCTAAACTGAAGACCTCGGCTTTCATAAAGGAAAAGGAAAGTTCGTAGAAAGCGAGGATATGCTCGTAAATCAAGTTAAAGTTTACTGACTCATCTGGAATATCTTCTAAATGCCAATTGTTAGGGAGAACTCGCAGCGCAAAGGAACCAGCCCCCGACCAGAAGCCAAGTTTATCTTCATTATCATAGCTTGCGATCGCTCCGTCGGGATGAGAAGGATCTCCCAGTATTTCGTCAGCCTGCGTTGATAGCAGGACTCGTGCAGTTCCCGATCGCACTCCACGCACAGTTACCCAACCGCGTCCTTGGGGATCGGTTGCAATTACAGTTGAAGCCGTAAAATCACTGATTTCATCTTGCTGACCCGGTTTGAAATGTACTATATCTATACTGTGGGGAAAGTGGAAAATTTTGTTGGCATTCTCTGGATTGCGATCGAAGTCATAACGTAACTGAGGGAAACCTTTTGGATTATAGAATTGGCGTAAGTAGATCGTTTCAACAGGTGCGGGACGACCCCGAACAAAAGACCTTACCTCTAATTCTACGGCGTAATCCTCACCCCGTTTTTCATCTGGAAATTCTAAAAATAAGCAAGCATCATTAACTTGGATGTTAATTTCCTCTTCCCGAACTAAAATCTGTCGCTCACCGTTAGGATGAGTTCCAACAATGCACAAACCCTGCTGTTCGATCTCCTGACACAGATGCTCAAAGGGTTCTGCCAAAGGTACGTCTACAATTCCACTTGTAAGTTGATGTGCTTGTTGTTGGTATTCTTCCTTGGGAATTCGCGCTACCAATCGCTGACTTTTAGCTGTACGCAGTTCCAATTCGCCCAGGTCAAGCTTGGAGGCGATCGCATGAGTAGGTCCCGGTCCTGCTTGAGTTGCACGTCCGTTGCAAGGAACTGCTGTTACCATATTCAAGCAAGCACCTTGAGGAGTTATGTCAACTGTCAGGTTAGACAGTGTTCTGTCTTCGGGATTTTGGAAGATATGACGGGGAGTTAACAATCGACCGTGTGGGTAAGTCGTCAGTTCGCCTTCACACCACAACCCGATGGTTCCATGTAAATGCCAAAAGACTGGTGAGTCGGGTTGTAATGGAGCAGACATATTGCTGATACTGAACTGTACAACCACTCCCAACACATCTTCCCGATCCATTGCACAACGTAGTAAGGAAACTGTCGGTGAAAGTGCTGTCTCTTCACCCCAGAGCAAATCTTTAGCGTCTTTAGGTATGACAAATTGATAAACTTCTGCACGTTTAAACTCACTATTGAGGGCATGTTCTGGCAATTCTCGGATGTAGTTAAAATTTTGCCAACGAGCTGGTTGCATCCCTTCAACAGGAGCTGAGAGCATATATGGGACTTCATGAGATACACCCTGTCTTCCAAAAGTTAGTTGACCGACCATGATTGTGGTTGTCCAATTAGAAGCGGGATCGCAATCAAAGATACGAGCGCGATTAAAAGTTGTAGCTAGGTAATCATTGAAATGACCCCACATATCAATGTTGCGTCCGACTACGGGGTCTTGTTGGTCAACTTTTCCTGGTTCGCGTTGGGTACTGACAATTTTTGCTTCGATCGCAAAGTGACCGTTTCCTCCAAAATCCCAACCTCTTGCCATACTGAAAGCACCGTTTTCATCCCATTGTCCTTCAGCATTAAACCGAGGTTCCAAGTTTTGGAGGTATTCGTGGTATTCAGATAAAGGACGGCTGTGGTCGAAACGTTCGCCCTTCATATAAACTGTGTTGTTACTCAGATCTACCAAACCGTTTTTATGTCCCGTGGGGGCGTGAGTGCGGGCAAAACCTTGAAAGTGCAGGCGTGGAAAGTCTAAGATGCTCATAATAAAATAGGAAGTAGGGAGTAGGGAGTAGGGAGTGGGGAATAGGGGGAGGAAGAACAAAATTTGAGGTAATTAGGACTTATGCATAGCCCCCCTTTTTAAGGACTTACGCATAGCCCCCCTTTTTAAGGACTTACGCATAGCCCCCCTTTTTAAGGACTTACGCATAGCCCCCCTTTTTAAGGACTTACGCATAGCCCCCCTTTTTTAGGGGGGTTGGGGGGATCGACAACGTGTGAAACTCCCAAAATAGCGTTGAAGTTGCGTAAATCATAGTCATTACTTGTCTTACCAATCCCGAGAGATCTGGAAATTTAAAAGATTTTGAATTTTGATAAATTTTGGCAAATTACTAATATAATCATCAAGATTGTTACTATTTGTTGTATTCTTTATAGAAATTTTGTTTTTAATCGTTTTAGTCATTTTAAAATTAGATTTGAAAAATAGGTGGTGTTGACTGATTAACATAAATTAATATTTCCTTCTGCTAGATAAGATATTATTTACTGTCTGCTTACAGTCAATAGGTGACCTTTGTGTCTCCATACTTGTCATCAACAGTTATTTCCCATGTTCCGTAAATGTTGTAGCCTCTGCAAGCATCTTAAGACTATTTCATACTTTTTCTGACTTTTTATGACTGTTTTGGCAGTGAGTAATCACCTGACCAGTGACCAGTGACCAGTGACCAGTAATCACCTGACCAGTTCGATCGTTTTTTTTGAAGCCTCTGTTGCGATCGCTTGGACTGGTAATCTTGGGGAAGGAACAGCAAATTACCGAGCATACAGCCGCAACCACGAGATTCGTTCGTCAAGACAAACCTATTATTTATTGCTCGTCTGACCCCTCTTTTCGTGGTGACCCAACACGGTATAATCCAGATGAACTGCTGTTGGCATCAATTTCTGCTTGTCATATGCTCTGGTATCTTCATCTGTGTGCTAGTGCAAAAATTGTTGTGACGGATTACATTGATAATCCAGTTGGTGTGATGGAAAAGACAAATAACGGAAGCGGGCGATTTACTGAAGTTATGCTCAAACCTCGTGTAGCGATCGCGCTTCAGTGCAGATATCGAAAAGGCAACCCGTTTGCACGAAGAAGCTCACAAAATGTGCTTTATTGCTAATTCTATCAATACGACCAACTTTTCAAAACACTTCTGTCCACGTTTTTCGTGGAGTTCATAGAGCTATTTCTACCAGAAGTCGCGAATTATCTTGAGCGTATACCCATTACCTTTTTACCACAAGAGTACTTTACTGACCTCATAACTGGAGAACGAAAAATTATTGATTTGCTTGCACTAGTAAAGTTTCGAGGACAGGAGACTTGTTTCATTATTCATGTAGAAAATCAGTCTTACACCGAATCTGATTTTGCGCCGCGAATGTTTTTCTATTTTGCTAAGCTACATCAAGAATACTTGCTTCCTATTTATCCAGTTGTTGTATTTTCTTTTGATGAACCAAAACGGCAGGAACGGAAACAGTATCAAGTATAATTCCCAAATTTAAAGGTACTGGAGTTTAACTTTACGGTAATCCAACTGAATCAGCTTAATTGGCGAGATTTCTTACAACAAAAAAATCCGGTAGCAGCAGCTTTGATGGTGAGTCCAGTCCTGTAGGCGGGTTTCCCGCCGTAGGGAACTGGCGAACCCGAAGGGCAAAAATGCGAATTGCGCCAGAAGATAGGGCGAGAGTGAAAGCAGAGTGTTTGCGATTACTAGCAACTTTACGGCTCGATCCGGCTCGAACAAAGTTAATTTCTGGGTTTGTGGATACTTACTTAGAGTTGAATGCTTCAGAAGAGCAGGTTTTTCAGCGTGAGCTTGATAGTATGGGTCTAAGGCAGGAGGAACAAGTTATGGAAATTGTCACGAGTTGGATGAAAACTGGAATGCAGCAAGAGGCGCAAAAGCTAGTTCTTCGACAGTTAAATGGTCGGTTAGGAACAATTGAGCCGTCCTTAGAGCAGCGCGTGCGTGAATTACCGTTGGATCAAACCGAAGCTTTGAGCGAAGCTCTACTAGATTTTGTTGAAATATCAGATTTGGTGAATTGGTTGGAGCAAACTCGCAGTTAAGAGAATAAAGTTATGGAAATTGTCACGAGTTGGATGAAAACTGGAATGCAGCAAGAGGCGCAAAAGCTAGTACTGCGGTAGTTAATTGAACAAAAAGATGCCCGACTTCTTGAAGAAGTCGGGTATCTGAGGTTTTTTATGCTTCAGTTTGATTTAACCAAGCTTGTAAATCAGCTACTTCAGAAAAGTCTAATAAAACTTCTCCCAATGCTTCAAGTTGTTCGGTGGATAATTCTCTAATTTGTTGAGTCAATGATGCATCGATTTCACCAAAGAGGCGATTTAGCTGACAGATAACCAGACGTTGCTCTCCTTCGAGCCGTCCCTCTTGTCGCCCTTCAAGTCGTCCCTCTTCTTTGGCTTGTTCTCTATTACGCTGATAAAGTGGCTCCAATCGCATAATTAACTCCCGGTCGTCTTTATCTATATCTTGATTGATTCTCAAATTTTCTTGCAGGTTGTACACTAATTCTAGCGTTGCTTTCTGATAGGGATGATTCTCAGGTAACCCAAGGAGTTCAAGAATTGCTTGCTGTTGCACTCTTCCCCTACCCAACAGTCTCAACCATAACGTCTCTGGTGTTGGTGGTAGCTGATGTATGACAACAATTGCTGCTCTCAACGCACCTCCCAAAAAGTAAATTCCTGGTAACCATCCCGATCTTTGGTTAATGTTAAAACTCGATAATCTATTGGTAGATGCTGTGGGAGTGAGAATCCACAGTTTGGGGATTTTCTGTTTTGGAAGTTTAGTTTTCTGGGCTTTCGCTTCTCGACGCATATCCGCTCTGACTTCCAATAATTTTAGCAAGCAGTCGCAGATTTCATCTTCCGTAGCTGCATTGCGGAATGGTTCTAATATCATCGGAAATTCGGCAAATCTGCCTAGCAAACCTAATGTTTGTACATCGGAACTCTGGGGTTGAGCGGGAATGAATAAAACATCGATTTCTTTGATCTCTCCTGAAACTTTTTCTGAAGTTTTGACCTCTCCATAGTTTTTGAGTAATTCTTCGAGGTAATCTTTGGCAAACTTGTCGTGTATAAAGCGGGTCATTGAATTTGAAGCATGGATTTTGGGATTTGTTAAGCGGTTATTGTATCAGATTTTATCTAAATCCTCTTGTCTGCCCTAAGATTACTTATTTGAAATCCTATTTTCATGTCAATACTGTAAGGGCTGAGAATTTTTGTAGTAGGGGTTAAACGATAATGAAACCCAACAAATACTTGTAAATATTGAGTTTCGTTCCTCAACCCAAGCTACATAATTTCATGGTTTAAGCAAAACCCGATCGGTATTGATTTTCATGTTAGTCCGCGTAGGCGGACTTTGTTTGTGTAGTCGCGACTTCCAGTCGCTTCAATATTTTCTACCTAGATTATAAATTGCTAGGAATTGTTTTGAAATTCTCTAGAGAACCTAGAGAATAATCCTCTAATTTGAAGTCAGCAAATGGTTTTTTCTCTAACCTATCTCTAAGGGCTTCATCTAAAAGAACGCCCTCTGATTGTTTCCTCACTCCAATGATAATAATGCTTCTTTGATAAGCGGTTAAATCTTGACTCGCCTGACAGTCATTTCGACGAAATTGCCCTAAATTAAGTAAGCGGTAACCTTTGACGCTATTCGTATTACTAAATATTTTTTTAGCTAAAAGTTGTATCTGCTTTGAACGCTCAAGTGCTCTACGTTCTTCAACTGCTACAACACCTTCACAAGAAGCTGTACCTACAGAAATAATCTCTGTAGGACTTTCCATAATCCTCTGTATACCTTCTTGCTCTAAATTAGACTTTAAAGCGTCTAGATTAATGATTTGGTCATTGTATTTGACTTGGAAATCACTACCTAAAAGCCATTTATATTCTACTGAAAGAACAGCTACGTTAAATTCAGCAATCCTACCTTGGCTATCTCTACCTTCTTCATAGGGAAAGTAGTCAACTTTTCCTTTTCTTTCTGGTGCTTGTCCGTAATTGGGAATGGAAGCAAATTGTGGAAACCGTGTTGCTAATGCAACTATGCCAAGAAAGCCCAAGACCACGAGCAGGGCTGCAAACAGAGAAAGTAATGGCACTTTTTCGGATGGCTTTTGTGGTGGTATACATTTGGGTTGTGGCGGTAATGTTGTCGTATCTGGTGGTGACAACCGTTGTGTATCTAAACTTCCCACAACATTGATGGTAGCTACAGCGCTTCCACCCAACTGCTGTTCGATCGCAGCTAGGCGTTTTAATATTTCTTGGGTATTGGCGGGACGTTGACTAACTTCTCTTGCCATTAACCAATCAATACAGTTTAACAGGAGTGGTGAAATGCCTTCAGTGCGATCGCGCCAGTGCAATACATTATCATGAGCGTCGTACAATGTTATGGAGTTTTGTCCTGTGAGCAAAAATACAAAAGTGCGTCCTAAAGCAAAAAAATCTGATTGAGGTACAGCTAATCCATTCAATTGTTCTGGAGGGCTATAACCAGAGGACATAATTGCTGTGACACCACCCGCACTACCATGTAGTTTTGCTAAGTAAGTTCTCGTCACCTCCCTAGCAGTGCCAAAGTCGATGAGTACCAACTGCCCATCCGGTCGAATCATAATATTAGATGGCTTAATATCTCGGTGCAGATACTGCTTTCCATGCACAAGCCCCAAAATTTCCGCTAATTGTTTCAACCAAGCTATAGCTTGGTCTTGAGAGATGGGTCTATTTTGCTGTTGTCTCAGCCACTGTTCTAAGTTAGGACCCTCAATCTTTTCCATAACAATACAGTGTAAATTCAAACCGTCTCTGGTTTGATACTGAAAGTAGCTATCTTCATTAGGAATGCCAGAATGTTCCAATTGTCCCAATACAGCCACCTCTTGCTGGAAAAGTTCCACAGCTTTGGCGTCCCCTGATAATTCCTCTTTAAGAACCTTCAGAATTTTTGGAGTGTCTCGTTCATAAGCCTCATAAATTTTACCAAAACCCGTTTTATCGCTTAAAAGCCGCATCACCCGATAGCGTCCCTGCAATTCCATGAGGGAACCACAACTTTGACAAAAGCGGTTTTCATCATTATCTGGATGGTTCGGTTGGGGACAAGTGGGGTTTATGCACAGGCTCATGACAAACAATGAATGGGTAAGCGTACCAGTACTTTATGGTAGCGACTAGGAGTTACTTATACTAATGACAGATATACTGAATTAAAGTTGCAAGGTCTCGTGCAAAGACGCAAAGAAACTCGTTGCGTCCTATTTATCGATCGCTGGTCACTGGTCAGGTGGTCACTGGTCAGGTGGTCACTGGTCAGGTGGTTACTGGTTACTGGTCACTGTCAAGCCCATTCTCGGAAAAAACTGCTATCCTGCCAAACAGAAGCAGTCCGTTGTTCGAGCGCCTGCAATTCCTGCTTTGAAAGTGGCTGAAAAGCCCTAGCTACCCTCACATTTTCCTCTAGTAACTTTACATCCTCAGCCGCAATAATACAACAGTGAACTCCTGGTTGAGACAGAGCATATCCCATCGCTTGATGCATACCGTTCAAAATCCCAGGTTTAAAGAGACGACCGTAAGCAGGAACTTTCATTGCAATTATACCAGTGTTATTTTTTTGAGCCACTGGTAACACGCCTGTAATAAAAGGGCTAGGAGTATGTTTGTCAGCAGCGTTAACAGGGATAAGAGCAGTATCAAATGGATAGCGGCGAAGTGCTTGGGCTATAATTTTCGGGTTATTATGTCCCGTAATACCAACAAAACGCACTATTTTTTGTTCTTTTGCTTCCCGTGCAACCCTAATTGCACCATGTTTGGAATTGAAAATAGCATCCAAATTCCAGTCAAAGGAAACAGAATGAAACTGCCATAAATCAAGATAATCTGTTTTTAAACGTCTGAGAGATTGCTCCAATTCTCGCCAAGCCCTATCTCTATCTCTCGCATTGCTTTTACTTGCCAAAAATATTTCCTTGCGATGAGGTGGTAATACTTTACCCAAACGTTCTTCACTCGGTCCGTAGTTAGAAGCCGTATCAAAGTAACGAATCCCCAGTTCATACGCTCGTTCAATAATTGCTAAGGAGTTAGCTTCTTCCTCATCTTGAGGACGAGACAGAGGAGACGCCGATCCTCCCAAACCAAGGATAGGAACTGTCACACCCGTGCGACCCAAAACTCTTTGCGGCATTTTTTCCAAAGGCGCATTAGATACTGAGGTAGATACACCTTGCGAGTTCAGGTCTGCTGTAGAACTAGAATTTTCCGATGGTTCAACTGTGGAACTAGTAAGTTGCTGACAAGCTGAAGTCCCCACAATTCCACCAGCAACAGCCACGCTAGTTTTTAGAAAATTGCGCCTAGTCGTCTTACTGTTTACCATAAAACCCTCCTAGCATAAAGCCACTGGTCACTGGTCACTGGTCACTGGTCACTGGTCACTGGTCACTGGTCACTGATTACTTACGCAAGTCTGTATCCCAAATACCAATGTAAATTTGGTCTTCATTATTGCGTTCGATCGTTCCTCTTAAGCCACCAAGATTAAAAGAATATCGATTGCTTTGACGGTCGTAAACTTTTTGTAACCCTTGCTTAATATCACCAGAAGCACTACCTCCTAACATTCCTTGTAATGTATTTTTCATGACCTCCGGTTCAACAGATTGAGCAAAAGCTACCTCTGTTTGACGCAAAACTCCCGTTCTACGGTCAAATAAGTAACCGAGGTCAATGCGGTTTGGTTCTAAGGTGTAAATATAAGCACGAGTATTCCACAAACCCCTAGAACGTTTACTAGGTCTACCTAAAGTCGAGCGCACGGTATCTTCTGGCGTACCTACGGGGAATGCAGGGACATTACCACCTCCCGTATTGGTAGTCGCAACTTTTTGCTTTTCCGCTTTTTCCTCGTGTTCTCCTTCTTTTTCTTCTTTTGGTGGTTTAGCATTGGAGGCTTCCTCGGATGCAGGAGGTTCCTGTCGCTCTTCTTGTTGCGGTGCGGTTGCAACAGGTGCTTGAGATTCTTCTGTTTGTGGAGGTTGGTCTGAGGCTGGTTGGGATGTGGATGCTTCTTCTTGTTCTTGAGGTGTTGAATTTTCTGTGGATTGAGAAGGTGTAGAAGTTTCTACTGGCTGTTCGGGTGGATTACTAACGACTGGATCGGGTGCAACTGGTACTGGAGGTGGGACAACAACCCTGGGCATATTTCGCTTGGATTCAATTGGCTGAGTCACTGTTGGTGAAGGGCTTGGGGTTGTAATGTTTGCTTCCGGGGCTTGTTTGGTGACGGATGATGTCGCAACAGAAACTTCCGGTTCTGGCTGACGGCTCATGCTCGCGATCGCAATGGCTCCTATCATCCCGACAACCACACCTCCTGCAATCCAAGCTGGTTTTTGCCAATGAGAAGTAGAAATTGTTGGATTTTTGGTACGGTCTGGATGGAGTAGGGTATTCTGGGAAGAAGCCGTGGCACCAGCAGAAAGGGGGATTGTGACTTGTCCCGTCGCTGTTTGTGGGATAATGGTTGGAGGAGCAGTGACGGATTGTAGGGCTTGTAACATTTTACTCGCCGTTGTGTAGCGAGCGCCTGCATTTTGTTTGATAGCGCGATCGATAATTTCCGCCAGACTTGGAGACACCCCAGGAGCGTGTTGACGCCAAAGAATGTCACCTGTTTGAGGATGAGTTTCCAATTCGTAAGGACGTTTACCCGTAAGTAAATACACCGCCGTAACGCCCAAACTATATATATCCGTTGCATAAACAGGGCGTCCGATAGCTTGCTCGCTCGACATATACCCTGGTGTGCCAATGATAATCGATTGCGTTAAGTGTCCAGAAGTGGTAGCAACCGAACGTATTGTTTCTTTAACAGCACCAAAATCAATAAGTACTGGTTTGCTGTTGAAAGAGCGAAGAATAATATTTTCTGGTTTAATATCTCGGTGGATAATCCCTTTACTGTGGACGTAATCTAACACAGAGAGAAGACTCAACAAAATTGCTCTCACTTCTCCTTCACTCAACTTCCCCCTAGCGTTAAGCACATCCGTCAAAGTTTGACCCTGAATCCACTCCTGAACTAAGTAAAATTGCCCTTGTTCTGAAAAATAAGCGTAAAGGTTGGGAATTTGCTCGCTTCCTTCACCCAAAAATTCCAAAGTCGCTGCTTCTCGTTCAAACCGCTGTTGAATCATTTGGTAAGTTTTTGGGTCTTTAGTCACTGGTTTGAGTTGCTTAATAACACAGCGACGGCGAGAAGGCATATGGATATCCTCCGCCAAAAAGGTGTCACCAAATCCACCAGATCCCAACACTTGGATAACTTGATACCGATTGTTCAGCAGCTTTGTTGTCATAATTGAGATTAAAGCCCTCACCCAACTTAGACTAGGATAACGCAAGCTGCCAAGATAGCTCATAGCAGTTTTTAAGGTCTACAACCAGACTATGCTGTTGTGGTAAAGACTCTGCTGTTGTGATAAAGACTCTGCTGTTGTGGTACGGGCGTCCCCGCCCGTACTAAACAAGAAAGCGGGCGAGGACGCCCGCCCCACTCGGTGTAGTTCATTAATTTGAAAATTGTTGTAAACTGTTAAACTAGGCAAAAAATTTTATCTCGTATCGACAATGACCCATTTACCGTTTTGAGCATCCCACAACAGGAAAAAACGCACGGAACTAGAAACAGATCTTCCCGTTTTCATAAAATATCTTAATCGAGCATTAACTGTAGCTGTTTCCGTACCTGCTTCTTCTAAACTGACTTGTTCGAGTTCGACACTTTGAACTTGTCCTCCCCACCAGTCAATGTAGGAAAGATAGCCATTTGGGTGAAGCCGTTTATTGTTTTGGTAAGTAGGGGACAGGAGATTCCATCCCGTTTGATAATCTCCCCGATTAATTGTTGAGAAATAATTTTGAATTGCCTGTTCCGGTGATGGTTTATCCACAGAAGGCGATGAGGGTTCGGAAACTTCAGGAGATGGAGTTGTGTCGAGGGGAACCTGTATTTGTTGTGGCGGTACAGAGTCTTGAGGTTCCCCAGAAGGTTCTGCTGAGGGTTGAAGGGGCGATTGAGTTTGCTCTGTTGATGGTTGTTGTACCTGTGGCTGAGATTGTCGCGAATGAAAGATTGCAAAAACACCAGTTCCAATGGCAACAGTCACGCAAATAGTAGCGAATAAAGTACCAAGAAAACTGCCATCGAACCAACTAGATGAGTTGCTCCTTTGAGAGGAAGGTTGTGAGGATTGGACTGGACTTATAGAAACAGTATGTTGAGATGTAGGGTTAGGTGGTGTGGTGGAAACTTGTGGGTGAATGTAGGGAACGGTGGGTGCAACTCCTGGAACTGTGGGCGCAACTGGGACTGTTCCGGTTTGCAAAGCTTGTAGCATTTCTCTAGCACTGGTAAAGCGATCGCGTGCGCTAAATTGAATTGCCTTTTCCAGAACGGCTGCAAAACTTGGCGTGACACTCAAAGCATATTGCCTCCATAATACAGCACCTGTGGCGGGGTCTGTGCCTAACTCTTGAGGAGACTTGCCTGTGAGTAAGTAAATTGCCGTCAAACCTAAGCTATAGAGATCGCTAGCAAACATGGGACGACCAACGGATTGCTCGCTGGGCATATATCCCGGCGTACCAATTACAATTGATTTGGTGGTATTGCCTGAAGGTGTCATGACGGTTCCTACAGTTTCTTTGACTGCACCAAAATCAATTAAAACTGGTTGATTATCCCGATGACGAATCAGAATATTTTCTGGTTTGATGTCGCGATGAACAATACCTTTACTGTGAACAAATTCTAAAACTGGTAAAATACTGGTTAAAATTTCTTTCACCGAACTTTCACTGAGTACGCCCTGTTGTTGTACCTTGGCTGTGAGTGTTTGTCCTTCAATATACTCTTGAACTAAGTAGAATTGACCATTATCCGAGAAGTAAGCGTAGAGGCGGGGAATTTGGCTGCTACCCTCTCCAAGGTCTTCGAGAATTGCTGCTTCCCGTTGAAATCGCTGCTGTACGAGTTCGTAGACTTGAGGATTGTCCTGAATGGGTTTCAATTGTTTGATAACACAGCGTCGCTGTGAGGGCATTTGGGTATCTTCTGCTAAGAAGGTTTCTCCAAATCCTCCACTCCCCAATGTGCGAAGAACTCGGTAGCGATTGTTAAGCAACATATACAGTGACCAGTGAACAGTGACCAGTAACCAGTGGGTAAGATATATTGTTTGATATTTTACTCGGTTTTTGATGTTGCTACCAATGGAACTGGAATGACTGGAATTTGGAAAGTATTTTTATTGACACTGGTACTGCTTTTAAGTGGTATCGGTCTTTTCTTAAGTGCTTGGATTGTTCTTCCCGCACCAACTATGTTTTTACTGACTTTGGCTGTGGGTGCACCTGAAGTCTGTCCTTGGTTGTTGGGATTCAATGCGATCGCTTTTTTGCTATCTTGGTTGTGGATTTACCGACCTCGCCTTAAGTACTTGGCTTGTCTTGCGAGTTTCCTGGGATTGCTGATTTGTGGATTGGAGTTAGCAGCAATACCACAAACTCAAATGAAAATGTCTGATGCAATGGTTTTGGGTTTGGGTGTCAATTATTTGGACAAGATTCCTGTGGAGATTCGGACCGAAATGCGATCGCACCCGTTTAGTTTGACAGACTCCTTTGTTGGGATTCATCGCAATCGCACTCGTCATCAAACAGGTATCCGCTTTGCCAATCCCAATGGAGTCCCTCTCAGTATGGAAGTTTACCAACCTTTAAAAGTGGGGAAATATCCAGCACTTGTTGTTATCTATGGTGGTGCATGGCAAAGGGGTAATCCTAGTGTAAATTTTGAATTTAATCAATACATGGCGTTGCGTGGATATACGGTATTTGCTATTAATTACCGTCACGCACCCCAACACCGCTTTCCCGCCCAACTCGAAGATGTACGTGCAGCCTTGGATTTTATCCGTATCCATGCGGTAGAGTATGAAGCTGATGTAGAAAAGATGGTGTTGTTGGGACGTTCATCCGGCGCACACTTGGCAATGCTTGCTGCTTATCAACCTGATGCACTGCCACTTCGCGCTGTTATTAACTATTATGGGCCAGTGAATCTCACTGAAGGGTACAACGATCCACCTTCACCCGATCCTATTAATATTCGTCGGGTTTTGGAAGCATTTTTAGGCGGTACGCCCCAGGAAATTCCGCAAAAGTACGAGATAGCGTCACCATCTCATTACGTGACACGCCCATTACCGCCAACACTTTTAGTTTATGGTGCTCGCGATCGTATAGTGCAGTCAAAATTTGGACGCCGGATGTATCAACGCTTGCTGAAGTCCAATACCACAACTGTGTACTTAGAAATTCCCTGGGCAGAACACGCTTTTGATGCTGTTTTCAATGGAGTGAGCAATCAATTAGCACTGTACTATACTGAGAGATTTTTGGCGTGGGCATTGTATCGGTAATAATTACAGCCCAGCAATTGGTATTTCTTCTTCTAAAAGTTTTATGCTTTACTGTAATTCTTGTTTATGACTTAAATATGAGTGTATTTATTTTAGTCCAGTTACTTAATGTTCACAATCTGATAGCCAGGGATCGCTCCTAAACTTATCCGCTAAGAAATCAATGAAACAGCACACCTTGGCAGGTCGAAACCGTCCTCTTCTGAAAACGGCATAAATCGGTAAAGGAGTGGGTTGATAGTCCTTCAGCACAACTTTGAGCGTTCCTTGATGCAAGATATCTCCAAATAACCATATTGGTGACACTGCAATGCCCAAGCCCGACAAAACTGCTTCACGCACAGCGGTTGAGTTATTCGCCTGGAAATTCCCGCTTACAGTCACTTTTATGTCTCCGTGCGATCCTTGAAAGTGCCACTCATTTACAGTGGAAAGTCGCGTGTAAACTATGCAGTTATGGTGGGTTAGATCCTCCGGTATTTCAGGTTCTCGCGCTTGCTGGAAATAAGACAACGCACCAACTGTAATTCGTCTCGTTACACCAATACGACGAGCAATCAGCGAATTGTCTTGTAAATCGCCAATGCGGATGGCTAAATCTACGCCCTCTTCAACTAAGTCGCTGAAGTGGTCAGACATGGTTAAATTGATTTTGATATCTGGATACCGATCGAGAAACAGTTTGAGGCGAGGCACAATTTGAAACTGTCCGAATGCAACCGGACAACTAACGCGCAGCAACCCTGATGGCGTTTGTCGCGATCCAACGCTGGCTTCTGCTTCTGTCATCGCTGCCAACACCTGTTGGCAGTGTTCGTAAAAGCGAGTCCCTTCATCTGTTAAGTTCAAGCTTCTAGTCGATCGCATTATCAGTTGTACACCCAAGTACTCCTCTAGAGCAGCAATTTGCTTGCTAACTGTGGGCTGTGTGGTATCCAGTTCTCGTGCGACTGCCGAAAAACTTCCTGTCTCAACCACACGCACAAAACTCTTGATACAGTCAATTCGATCCATCACGAGCCGATTGATTCTTGTTTGGAATAAATTATATTCCTTTTTACCATCTTCTCAAAGCGTTAGAGATAAATCACCATAGTTTTTAGAAGCTTAATTGAATGCAAACGCAAACGGGAGGTAAAACTATGCAATCTACAATCGAACAACCCGCTTACTTCAATCGGTATGAAAACTTGCACTTCTACCGAGACGAAAACGGGATTTTGGAAGTACGGATGCACACTGATGGAGGACCCTTGGTGTTCACAGGTAAAACCCACCGGGAATTTCCTGATGCCTTCTATGATATTAGCCGCGATCGCGATAATCGGGTGGTGATTTTGACAGGCACGGGCGACTCCTGGATGGCACAAATTGACTTCCAAAGTTTGGGTGATGTCACCAATCCCCATGAATGGGACAAGACGTATTGGGAAGGCAAAAAGGTTCTGCAAAACCTGCTGGATATTGAAGTGCCTGTCATCAGTGCCGTTAACGGTTCTGCCTTGCTGCACACCGAATATATCCTCACGACTGACATCGTTCTGGCTTCTGAGAATGCAGTATTCCAGGATATGCCCCACCTGAATGCAGGTATTGTACCGGGCGATGGAGTGCATATTCTGTGGCCTTTGGTGCTAGGACCATCTCGCGGACGTTATTTCCTGTTGACTCAAGAGATGCTAACCGCCACAATGATGTCCGGTTCGTACCCAGATTTGTCACGGTACGGTTTGACAATCGATTCTCTGGGGATTGTCCAAATGTCAGTTTTACCCATCTTATCAATTGTTGTTATCAACCTTCCAGCGAGAGAACCAGTTAAATTTGAATGCTTCCCTCTAGGCTTAGGCATTTCTATAATGACTCCATCATGTAATTCGTACCGAACTTCTGAGTTTTCTGGATACCATTCGATAAACTCATCAAAAGTATATAATTTTGCTTCTGTTTGTGCTTGAGCTTGGGACATAAGTAACTACCTCCACATATATTCGACTTTACCATCTCTCAAAACGAGTATGGTTAGGCAATAATTCTTCAGTAATAGCTTTTAACTCTGAATTGTCAGGATTCGCTTTATGTGCTTTGCTCCACTCATTACTTTACAACTTCTGCTGGTAAATCAAACTTGAGGCAAAGTCCGCGATTCAGAAATTACCTTTTGCTAGTATTAAGATTAGGGATGGAAATATAATTACTAGCGATCGTGCCACGATTGTAACCATCTTTTCCACCGTAATAAGACTGACCAGGTACTTATTGCCATTAATCCTAATGTTAAAGGTGCTTCAGAGACAGACTTTAATTGTTTGGTAACAGTGACATTTTCATCTTGAATATCACCTGTAAAATAGACATAATTCAAAGCATCTTTGTCACCGAGAATGCTAGCACGTAAAAATAATCCACTCCAACGAGCAATAGTTTCAATCGCTACATCTTGAGCTATGGTTGGGACGTTTTTCTCAAACCCAGACCTTGAAGGGTCATTGATATTTGTAATCCCATAGTGGTTGGCACCATCAATAGTGACAAATAATTTGGGCGGTTCTTGAATTTGTTCGTAAGTTAACTTTGCATTATCGATAGTATTTATGCTATCAAGCGTCCCATGTAATAAGGCAACGGGAATTCTTGAATTATTGATAGGAACAAACTCTTGAGTTGATAAATTTCGTAGAAAAGAACCGAAAAACGCTCCGGCTTTCAGTTCTTGCGGTCGGCTGTAATCGGATTCACAAAAAAAGGGAAGGCAAGCGTTTGCGATTCCTGCTAATCCAGCATAGCCTCCGGCGGAGTGACCGAGCAATCCTAATTCAAGTGTATTAACAACACCACTCACAGGAGTTTCAGGATTTGCGTTTTCTGCCTGCATTTGTGATAAAACAGCGTTGATTTGACAGGGTTCGGGTAAAAATCCTTCAACATTACCCTGTGGCAGAATTCTTATGTGATTAGGTACAACTACCACAAATCCGTAGCGGGCTACTAAACTAGCGTAATTAGAGTAAAATGATTTATCAATGTTTGAACCTTGCAATAGAAGTACTACAGGAAACGAATAATTGCTAGTTTTTAAATTTGATGGATTGGGGTAGTAGATATCTGCTAAATCGTTATTATCTGCTATGGTTGTTGTATAACTGGCAACATTTTGAAACAATAAATCATTACTGAAAGTCACAGCAGCAGCTTTCCCCATACTTAAACCTATTAGGGCTGTGCCAAGAGTTGCGACTGACAGGATTTTGTATAAACTCACTTGAATCACTCCTACAAGCGCGAAAGGCATCAGAGATACTATGCCATCATGGTTCGTGTCAAGTCAAAACTTAACATACACAAGTACGCCGATTTGAACTCAACCGTCCACGGCGCTCCATTATTAACTTTATTATTTCAGCAAGTGTCATAAATAGACCCCATCCAATATGTTGATTAACCTCATTTATGGGGCTTTTGCTTCCCTTCACCATTGCCAATTGAGGATTATCAGAAGCATATAAGACCTGCACTTCTTTCCCAATACAGGAATAAGGTTGATAGTCTAGGCAAATACCGGCAGCTTTGAACTCAACTACTTGTCCAAGTTTAGTTTTAAACCTGGGTTTTCAGGATTTGATTGGTATGCAACCCGAACTAGTTCTAAAAGCCATCCCTGAGATTCGGCTGTTTGGATTAATTTAAAGATAATTGTATTGAGATTACTCTCTTGAGTAATTTCGTTTAGTTTTTTATCGAGATCGTAATATAATAATTGTTCGAGAGATGACGGTTCTGGAAAAGCATTGATGAGAGCAGAATGTAATTTTTTGCGTTGATGAGGAGCGATAAGCCGGGTACGGCTTGCGCCAAGGGCGATCGCTCTTTTTTCACCACAGTTATTTTCTCTGTCAAAATGCGTTGTTGATAGTTGTGTGTTTTGATGCGTCAAATTTTCTTTGCTTTGCTCTAGTTCTCGTTGTAGTGGTGTGATGGATTTGCGATCGCGGTTGCTTTCTTCTCCTGATAGTTGTAAGTTGATATCTTCGATTAATCGACGGACATCTACCATTTGACGACTTTTCCTACATTGAATCTGGTAAGCAGCATCGGCTAGAAACTCATACAATTCGTTGAGTGGATAACTATTTGTCCGAATTCTGGTGGCAGCGCTCTCAGTTGATTATCACTGAGGTCTAGCGATTACAAGTTGGTGAGTTGCCCGAATTCTGGTGGTAGCGCTCTCAGTTGATTATATCTGAGGTGAAGCGATTGCAAGTTGGTGAGTTGCCCGAATTTTGGTGGTAACTCTGCGATAAATGACGATAAGCCGAGTACGGCTTGCGCTTCGCGAACGCTCAATGCACTCCGTATAGGGAGATACATTCTCTCCCAACTGGGTTTACCCTAATGTCAACAGATTGTTTGGAATATCAACGACTAGCCTTCGCGTAAATAACCAGGGTAAACCTAACAAGACTTCTGCTATTTCTTCTCCCCCGATAACAGGAATATTAAATTCTTGTCCATCTAAACTAACAGTTCCAGCATAAATGTTGAATTGCGCTTCTCCTTGAGCAGTCAGTCGTGTTTCCTGGCTATCAACTAGTTGCCAGCCTAAAGAAACAGCATCTTGGGTATTAATTGCTAACCAGTCAGTAAAACCTGTATCGAGTAGAGCATCAACAGTAATAATTAATCCGTCTGCTGCTACAAAGTCTATTTCAAAGAACAGCTCGCCCTTTCTGCTAAATTTTCCTTCAATCAACTGTTTTAATAATCTCCCACTATATTTAACTGAAAAGTACAAATTAACCTAGATGGATGTTTGGTACGAGCCTGATTCTGGGCAACTTCTTTATTAGCATCAAGAAAAAAATCACCACTGTCAGGTTCAATCGCTACATACCAGCCAGGATAATAGTTGCTTAATTCACTTTTGTGATTATCATAAATTACACGTGCGCGTGCAACATATCCTAGGTTGGCTTTCTTTGGCGATAATTGGTTTGTATACTGTCGAATGCCTACCCAAGGACAAGTGTTTTGATTCTGCAAACGAGACTTCATTGAGTCATGGGAATCAGCGCCATTAATTGTGGAGTGGGAATTCTCAGAAGAAACAGTATTTTTATCTTCAGTGAATTGCCGTTCGGGGTAAGTGTTGCTCATAGTGCTGTTGCTTTACAGAAGGCGAGTAGACGAATTGTAAGTGAGCATAGCAAGAAATTTCATTATATAATAAAAAAAACGACGCCTCAGCAACAGGCTGAAAGTGAGATGCAGGCAAATCTTGCAATATTATATTTGACGTTTTCTGAAGTCAGGGACTCTGTAGGCAAGACTCAAAGTGAAGTTGCTGAGGATATGGGATAGAGAAATTGTCATCACTCAATTTGGAGCGATAATAAGGGAAGCTTAACGGAAGACAGCTGTATCGCATTAACAACACCCCGGTCTAATACTATTCGGATAAGAATTTTTGTGGATTGGGTTTACCGTTGAGAAACTCAACAAATGCCTGTAAATGTTGGGTTTCGTTCCTCAACCCAACCTACGTATTTTCGTATTTTTACGCTTAAGCGAGCGGAATTGTATCCCGATCGCTCGCTGGTCACTGGTTACTGGTCACTGGTCACTACCCCCTGATTCCGCCTTTTCTCCTGACGATTGCGAACGGCTGAACGCAACACCTTGAGTTTATAAGGATCGGCATCTTTGCGCCAGTGCAATTGATATCCGTTGAGAGTCGCACAGTGGTCTGCCAAACATTTCAGCCATCCAGAATAATGACTGATACTGCGCCAATCATCCAATAGTCCCCAGTCTTCTTCTTGACGAGTCAGTTTGGCAAATTTCTCGTAAAGCGGATAGTCAGATGTCACCAATGCTTCTTTGTAATGAAGCATGGGGGGATTATCATCTGTATCGTAATCTCGATAGCTGACGTGCAAGTCTTGTAAGTTAATAGTCATACAAGTCTTGAGTAACGGATGCGGATCTGAGTCAAAGTTGGGATAATAAAGATAAGAAATCTTTGCACTTTTGGTATGAAATTTAATAACATTTGCTTCTTCCAAACGCCCAATAGTGCGACTCGCACAACCTTCATAAAGGCGCAACAGCGAATCGAGTGATTGTAGGGCTGAGATATGAACCCATAAAGAATTGGGTAGTTTTTTTCCTACGAGGCTATTCTGACAAGTTTCCCGAACGATTTCTAGATTACCTACGCTGAGAAGCATGATGTCTGCATTGACACAAGCTTGCTTGTAATTACCAAATAAACCTTTAATATCTTCTTGAACTTCGGGGGCTAAATCTCTCAATTTTGGGCGGTGGCTAAACTGGCTCAATGCTAAGTAAACCATCAAGTCTTGACGGCGTTTCTCAGAAATTTCTTCCCATTCTTCCAGGTTAGTTGCTTGCAAAATGACTTGAAAAGCACGTCGCAAGGTACCAAATTCTGAATTGATGTCTTCTTCTTGTGGTAGTTCGCCTTTACTGGGAAAGCGACCCCGTTCAGTAAAAAAAGCCATCAGGGGTGCAAGCAGTTCCTGATAATCTTCAAATCGTTTAATGCGAGAACAAACTCTGGGGGTTGTGGCGCGAGAACGGTAGCGGGAAGCTCGAAACAATTGTGCTTGAGCTTCATCTCGGAAAACAAAATAAACGCCTAAAGCAACGGGAATGGCATCAACACCAAGAACTTGGTCAATGTAACGTTTGAGTTCTTCTTGCTCGTAGTATTTCTGAAAGGTATTGCGGGTTGTGATGACTCCATCTTCATAGGCGACAACGCCCCTGGTTGAGTCTGCTATCAAAACTTGCGCTGAGACCAGCAGAACTTTACGGGTGAGTTCCCAGGCTTTCACCAACGCCTCTCGCCGTTCGCTTGGGGTTTCTATAACATTGATTACGTACCCAAGATTGACGATATCAGCGGAAGTTTGGGGAGTGTCTGGTGAGTAGTATGGGTCCCAGCCCATACTGTTATAACCTTTTTGGGCAATTCGCTTGACATCTCCGCCGTGTCCGCAACCATAGTCAAAAAAGGTGGTTTCTGATGTAAACAAGTTAGCATCTATTGCTAGGCGCACGGGACGGGACAAATCGTTGCGGTAAATTGCTGCTCTATGACGATCTATCCGAGGTGCTGATGGTTCGCTGGCTGGTTTTGCTTGTGGCTGTGTTGTGTTGGGAGTTTGGTGTTGTACGAGATGATGTCCCTGAATTTCTACCCCAAATGCTTGCAAGCGTCTTTGCCATCCTTCTCGCGTACCGATGTTTCTTGAGTCGTCTAGCAAACCTAATTTTTCTTGAGCGTTTGTCAGTTCGGCGAACTGTTGGTATTGGGGATAGTCTGGCGTGACAAAGGTTTCTTTGCGGTGGAGTATGGGAGGATTTTCTGAGGTACTGTAGTCTCGATAAGTGGTTTCTAGAGTTTCTGTGTCAACTTGGATACTTGTTTTTAAGGTTGGATGGGGGTCTGTGTTAAAATCTGGATAGAAGAGGTAAGAGATTTTGGGTTTGCGAGTGCTAAATTTTATAAGTGTTGCTTCCTGGGCTTGGGGAACTACACTTCTGGCACGGCTTTCATATTGCTGGAGTAAGGGGTTAAGGGCGGATAGTGCTGTGATGTGGACGTAAAGCGCTTCTGGCAATAGTTTACCAACTTGACTTCGCTGACAACAGGATGCGATCGCTTGTAGAGACTCCACTCCCTGTTCGGCTTTAACCTGAGATTTCTCAGTTAAGCTAGTTACCTCAAATTTGTTCGAGCTATCTTTACCAAGAGCCATCGGGCTTAACTGTGGAGAACTACTACTAGCAAAATTGGTGGTGTTTTTTCATGGTAATGGCAAGTTGTTCGCAACTCTGAACTCTTAGAAATATTTCTTAACAGAAAAGATAGCGATCGCTTAATGCTGGGTTGGAAACTGCCATACTACTTATTATTTTTTAAATATTTTAATTATTCACTTAAGTGTCCACTTAATGACTACTAAATGTCTTAACTGTCCACTTAATAACTACTAAATGTCTTAACTCGTATTGCATTTTATTGATAAAGCTGAGACCAGCCTACTAACTGTTGATTGCTATTTTTGGAGGCAAAGTAAAGATATTACTTGACTGAAGATGTATGACAAACTTTCCTAGTGGGTTCGAGTTATTGCAGCCACTGACTTTATTTGAGTAGGCACAATAAAAAATTGCTCATCTTAAACGATATCACGATATTTTGGCAAGAGTCAATTGTGAACTTTTTAATTACAATAAATAATTTTATTGTATCAAAGAGCGAGCGCAAATGTCAAATTAACACGACTTCGATCGAGACAATGAGCTTAAACTGATAGGTTTAAATGGACAATGACTTCTAGTAAGCAACCTTTTGAGTTGCCGAGTTTTTATGTACCTTGGCCAGCACGGTTGAACCCAAACCTGGAAGCAGCACGGGTACATTCTAAAGCTTGGGCTTATGAAATGGGGATTTTGGGCGGGGCAGAGGGATTGGAAGATTATGGGATTTGGGATGAGCGCAAGTTTGATGCTCATGACTATGCACTATTGTGTTCCTATACCCATCCAGATGCCGATGAACTTATGCTTAATCTGGTCACTGACTGGTATGTTTGGGTATTTTTCTTTGACGATCACTTCCTTGAGCTTTACAAGCGCAGTCAAGATATGGCTGGGGCTAAGAAGTACCTCAATGGACTACCGGCGTTTATGCCCGTGCAGCCTCAAGAAACGCGACCAGAACCCACTAATGCCGTAGAACGCGGTTTGGTAGACCTCTGGAATCGCACCATCCCCAATGCCTCCCAAGGCTGGATAATCCGATTTTTTGAGAGTACTATCAATCTTCTTAAAGAATCTCTCTGGGAACTCGCCAATATCAGCCAAAATCGAGTTGCTAACCCTATTGAGTACATTGAGATGCGCCGTAAGGTGGGAGGAGCGCCCTGGTCAGCTAACATAGTGGAACACGCTGTTGGGGCAGAAATTCCCGATGCGATCGCCCCCACTCGACCAATGCGTGTCCTCAAGGATACCTTTTCTGACGGGGTGCATCTACGAAATGACATCTTCTCTTACCAAAGAGAAGTAGAAGAAGAAGGGGAAAATGCTAACTGTATCTTGGTTTTAGAACGATTCCTTAATGTAAGTACTCAGGAGGCGGCTAATCTCACTAACGACTTACTAACATCTCGGGTGCAACAGTTCGAGAACACCTTTTTCACAGAGCTTCCTTGTTCGAGGAATATAGTTATAGTCTGAGTCCCGACGAGCGTCTGAAAGTAGTCCTATATGCCAAAGGGCTTCAAGACTGGCAGTCGGGGGGTCATGAGTGGCATATGCGATCGAGCCGCTACATGAACCAGACATCAGACAAATCTTCGACCCTCAGCTGGTTTTTAGGCGGTCCCACTGGGCTGGGCACATCGGCGGCTCGTCTGGGAGCTTTGTACAATAGTTTGGGACTAAAACGGTTCAAAAGCTTTACCCATGTTCCCTATCAGCCTGTAGGGCCAGTAACTTTGCCGCAGTTTTATATGCCCTTCTCCACGAGTTTAAACCCTCATCTAGAAGAGGCTCGGCGGCATTCTAAAGAATGGGCGCGTAAAATGGGGATGCTGGATGTACTGCCAGGGATGCCCGGTATTTACATCTGGGATGACCACAAATTCGATGTGGCTGACGTGGCGTTATGCGGTGCTTATATTCATCCATATGGGTCTAGTGCTGAGTTGAATATCACAGCCTGCTGGCTCGTTTGGGGAACCTATGCTGATGACTACTTCCCGGCATTGTATGGTTATAGTCGCAACATGGCAGGGGCAAAAGTTTTCAACGCTCGGTCGTAAGACTTTTGGCTCCGATCTAACCATGAGCCTGTCTCGACTTTCCCAAGGGGACGAGATTCCACCAGAGATCTTCCGTACCCGAACTATGCAGGCAATTGATAATTCAGCCGCCGACTTTGCCTGTTTGACGAACGATATTTTCTCTTATCAGAAAGAAATCGAATTTGAGGGCGAGATTAATAACGGTGTGCTGGCGGTTCAGAATTTCCTTAACTGCGATATGAGTCAAGCCGTCGCCATTGTTAACGACCTGATGACATCTCGTGCCCTTCAGTTTGAACTTATCGTTGCGACTGAACTCCCTATCTTGTGTGACGATTTCGACCTGGATACCAGTGCCCGCAAGA
>NZ_BAACAP010000189.1:0-61497 GCF_045865695.1 Scytonema hankhaensis NUACC26 | reverse complement strand
TCTGCTTTGCCACGAAATACTCTGACTCCCGCACCTGTGGACAGACGGGGTGTAATGCTGGTGATAGTATCTTCTTCTGCAAGGCAGCTAATATAGTTAACACGCTCTAGGAAAAATTCAATAAAATCAGCACCCGCCGCACGCCCAAGCCCTAAAAGGGTAGACAAAGGAGCTTCCCAGGTTTCATCGAAGCGCTCTGGAGTGAAGGCGTAATGTAAGCTAGGCAGTTGATTTGAGAGCAGTGGAGTAATTGTAAGCATTATTATTTTCAGCAATCTAGGTTTAAGAAGTGTTTTAGCAGTTCCGACTGAATTGAAAATAGGGCATTGGGAATCGGGTATTGGGCATAGTTAAGAAATAATTTATTACCCATTGCCCATTTTTAATACATCCAGGTGCGTGCAGTTTATAACGGCTACTTACCTATTATGGTCATAAGGCGAGATGATGACAGGTGTGAAATCCGACTTTCTACCTTTTTCTTAAGTATTAAAAAAGTGTTACAGTGTGGATATCTATCGGCGATATTCATCTCCACAGTCACCGATTAACTGATATAGGTCTCTCGATTTGCTAGAAATTATATCTATCTGCTCTAAATCATCGGTATCAAGTGTAAAACTGAATACTCTTGCATTATCTTCTAAATGCTCTGCTATCCCAAGTCTTGCACCTACGATCGCACCTGCAACTATTGGTTTGTCTAAAATACAGCGCACTGCTACATTAGGAATACTAACGCTATGTTTGTCAGCTATGGTCTTGAGAACAGAGAGTAATTCTTGGAATAGCTGCCAACCACCCCAACCATCTATCATATTTTTGTATTTTCTCAAGCTCACAGTACTTAACTCAGATCCTCTTGGTTCTGAAACACCTAAATATTTTTCTGACAAAAACCCACCACAAACTGTACCGTAAGTCAACAGCTGTATGTCATGCTCTTTGCAAAACTGAATCATCTTGACTTCAGGACGGCGATCGACAAGAGAAAACTGTACCTGATTGGAAACTATTTTTATGCCTGCTTCTGTAATAATTTGCAGGCGTTCTGTATCAAAGTTTGTTAAGGCTAAATGTTTGATTTTCCCCTCTGTTTGCAGTTCTGCCATATACTTGAGAGCATCTAAATAGTTTTTATCTCGATACTCCCACCAGTGAAACTGCATTAAATCCAAACATTCTACTCCCATTCTTCTTAGGGAAATATTAATGTTCTCTTCTACCAATTTTTTTGTCATCTTACCGGGACGAGGTACCCACTTTGTAAAAGCTTGAATGTTAGCTAAAGCTTCTTGACCTCGAATTGCAATAAGCTGACGGCGAAACTCACCAATAAAATCTTCAGCAGGACCGTAATGATCGGCTAAGTCCCAAGTGGTAAAGCCTGCATCTACATATTGGAACATGGCTTGAATAGCAGCCGTTGGGTTGATGCGCCCGTGTGCGCCGGAAACCTGCCACATCCCGTTTAAAATACGGCAAATGTTTAAATCTTTGGTGAATTGCAGGCGACTTGATGTAGGTAAGTTCATAGAATTTGGTTAGTGGTTAGTTAGTTAGTAGGTTGGGTTGAGGAACGAAACCCAACAGTCTTTATCACCGCCAGCCTTGTTCGGCTTGCTCTAAAACATAGGTAGAAACCTCCTGTATTTCTTCTGCAGTTAAGCGATCTTTGTATGCTGACATATTATTTTTTCCGTTTGTGACGATCGCTGCGATCGCATCTATAGAATCCATACCATATTTCTTTAGCGCTTTTAACTTTAAGTTTTTTCCCGGTCTCACAATATTGCTGCCATTAACATGACAACCAGCACAGTGAACGTCAAAAATTTTAGCTCCGTTAGCTGTATCTGCTGCTATTGCTTGAGGAAGAAATGACAGATTGAGAATCATGAATGTCATTAAGAGAATAGTACAAGACTTACACATAGCCCCCCTTTTTAAGGGAGGTTGGAGGGATCTACAAAGCGTGAAATCTTTACAATACCGTTGAAGTTGCGTAAGTCCTGTAGCGATCGTCTTCTGATATCTTATTTTCATATCAATACTGCAAAAAGTAGTTTTCTAGCATTGACTCATTTTACTTTTAATCTGTCGTCATACGCCTAACCCGCATGGCAAAAAGCAGGGTTCTGCCAAGGAGTATAAGGCGTGGGAGACCATATTATTAGCAAAACATATATGACCAGAATCGAAGGGGAGAATACACGTTTACGCCATTATCTTGCACGTCTACGTCGAAACCGCCGTGCTACTCCAAGTCAATAGATATGCTGAAAAACTCAGTTCGATTGCTACTACGCTATTTGAAGTATAGAGAAATACAGATATTTCTCTAATTCATCCCGCATTTATGCAACGCCAATTTTTCTTAGTGCAATATATGAGCCTCTCACTAGCAGCTTTCAGCGCTAGTAACATATGAAAGAAACACATTTTACCTAAATTTCTAAAACCCTTGCTATATCTTGCTTTCAAAATGTGGTTCTTAGGAGTTTCCAGATTAAAGCAAGCGAAAAGTGCATAACTTGATTTCAATCACACCTACTAATAGAAAGGACTGATTAGACTTACCACTTGACCTACAAGGTATAGGTTTTAGAATGAACACACTCGTAGAACATTTCCAGAAACGAGAAAACGCGCTCTTAAGCCAACTGAGAGAAGCTAATAGTCTCAATCAAGTCGTCGAGAAAATTCAAGACGAGATTTACACGCTAAAAGACAACAATGGGGAGTATATCAGCAACTTGACCTTTTCACAAGCACGTGTTGCTCGCAAAGGGTTAGCAGAACTAAATCAATTTGTAAGTCTGCTTACAGCAGTCAGAACGCAAGATTCAACCCCAGTTTCTGAGTTCTCTGAACAATCAGCATCCAAAAGCAGTTCCCAAAACGTAATAATTTTTGCTGCTATCAGTGGCGGTGCAGGAGGAATTGCGGGCAGTCTTTTTGGATGTTGGCTGATTAAAAAAGAGCAGCAAAATTTGTTCCAAAACTTATCCACAACCATTGACACTCTTTCTAGGAAAGACTCTCAACTAAAGAGAATAATAGAAAATACCGAGCCGGATATCTTAAAAAACGTTCGGGAACTTTACTCTTATAAACAGCAATTGTCTAAGTATGATGCAACGGGATCGTTAAGCCCTGTTATTGCCGGATTTTTGCTTGGAGGTGTAGTTGCAGTAATACTAGTAGTAATTTTTGGATATTTACTTAAAAGAAAGCAGCGGCAGGAACAACAAACTACTGACTTAAGACGTACTAAAAAAACTCGCTTGGAGGGAGTTGATAACATACTGCCTTTCTTGAAACAAAAGTTTGAAGCAATTGACAGTGAGGTTGCTAGCGAGACTAACAAAACTGAACTTAAACCTCCAACTCCTCAATTAGAAGACCACATAGATTTATTGGAGTTCTTACAAAGCTTTTTGGGAGTTGCTCGCAGAGAAGAAGCTGAGATTCCTGTCTCAACTAATAAGCGAATCGAAGAACTAATAGAATTTCTATACTTCAAAGGAATTGAAGTCGAATTTTATCAACCCGGTGTGAGCGATCGCTCTAAGTTTGAATTTGTGCCAAGCATAAATTCGGAACTTAAAGAACACCTAACTTCTAAACCAGCGCTAGTCAAAGGCAACCAAGTTCTTCTACAAGGTCGCGTTTTTACACCAACATCTTGATAAAAAGTATCAACAATCACAATAATTATTAACTTTTTGTGCAGGAGAAAGCAATGAGCAAAGACAAAATTAACGATGTTGAAACTATTCTGGAACAGCTTAATGATAACCAATTTGAAATCATTGGATTCGATTTAGGTCATGGAAAAACAGCTATAGCAAAAATTAATTATTCAAAAACAGATAGTAATAACACAGAACCAACAAAATTAAAAATTAACAATAAGGATCACATAATGACTGCAATTGCCTATGATAGCATAGGAAATGCTGTTCTTGGCGAACAAGCTTTTGACCTAGCGCTAGAAGATCTTGCCAGAGAATTTGAAATTTGCTTTAAACAAAGACCATCTCAAGAAGGATTCCCACAAAAATTAATAGAAAATTTTGTCAATGCTGTTTACAAAAATTTGCAAAATACATCCCAACTTATATCTGATAGAAAAAAACTATTTTTTGTGGGATGTCCATCAGGCTGGTTTGATGACGAAGCAAAACGTTATAAAGAAATGCTTGAGAACTGTCTAGCTAATGTGGTTGTGATTAAAGAATCACGCGCCGCTTTTATCCATGCTCTTGAAATTAAAACCATTCCGTTAACGATAAATGATATTAAACGGGGTATACTTGTAATTGATATTGGTTCGTCAACTACAGATTTTACATTTATTCAAGGTAAAACTGTTAAAGATTTTGGACATAGTAAATACAATTTAGGTGCATCATTAATAGAACGAGAAATTTTGAAACAGAGTCTGAAACTCCAAGAAAAGAAAGAAGAAATACAAAAGATTATTGAAAATAATGAACAGTTAAGAAAATGCTGTGAGGTTTTATGTCGCGAATCAAAAGAAAAATATTTCTCCTATTCTTCTCCAGAAATTTATAAAGAACGTTACATCTCGTCTCGTAGTGAAGAGCTTCAACCTGGACTCGAATTCAAGCCAAAAGTGAATGGGAGAATCATGGATGAAATTCTCAATACACATTTGAAGGAATTCGAGAATAAGACTTGGAAACAAACTTTTTATGAACAATTAAAGGAGATAAAAAAAGAACTGACAGAAGGCATTAATATCCGTAAAATACTCCTGACAGGTGGTGGAGCCAAGATGCATTTTGTCAACGAAATATGTGCTCAAGTTTTTCCAGATTCATCACAAATCTTAGATAGTGAACATGAGGTTTGTGTAGCTCTAGGATTAGCCCGTTGGGGAAGGTACTGTATTAATCAAATTGAATACAATAAGAAAATTAATTCTTTTCTCGATCGCGAATTAGAAAATCTTATTAAGCGCATAATTAATCACTCTCTGTTTCCTAATTTGGAAAAAAAACTGGTAGAAGCTTTGATTAAAGAACAGCTCATTAAAGATTGTCTGAATGATTGGCGGAGTAACAAAGTAAGTACGCTAGAAAGCCTAGAGTATTATATTCCAGATAAAGTCGGACATTGGCTTAGAGGAGATAAAGCAAAGGAAATTAGCAAAAATGAAATGAAAAATTTACTGACAGATATTAAACTTAGCGTGCAGGATGAAATCAATAAATTATCACGGAACCATTTTCGGGAAGAAACTATATTGAATATGTTGGATGATAGTGTGCCTGGATTAAATTCGGCTGTTCAAAATATTTTAAGACAAATTAATAATCATGAATTTAATTTTATAGACACAGTAAAGCTAGCATCTCAGGTTCCAGGTATTGTTTCTGGAGTTATGGCCGGAACTGTTAGCGCTGCTATTACCTGGTTTATGGTATTAGATCCTACAAATGTTGCTTTTTTTGCTGTTGGAGTTGGACTTGCTGTTAAAACGTTAGTTGACGAGCATAATATTTCTAATTTTAAAGAAATAGGCGAAGAAAAAATTAAAAAAATGAATATACCAGTAATAGTTCGTAAGCGTATTTTAACAGATAGAAAAATTGAAGAAATAATAAATAATATAAATGAGCAAATAAAAAATTCCCAAAGAGACCCATCAGAAAAGCAGTTAGAATTGACTAATGAAATTACTCAATTTTTACAAAAAAATATTGCACAAGAATTTAAAACTCAAGAAGATAAAGACATTTCTTTGCTTATTTAGTTTTACATACTTGTCAAGTATTTCAACAATATTTAGAGCTAAAGGTTAGACAAATGACAGAAGAATCTTATTATAGTCTCCCTTCACTTGAAGATTTGCAAACGATAGATGCTATTATCCAAACGACGAATGTTATATCTTATTCATTGCTCTTCAATTTAGGACGGCAATACTTAAGTGAATCGTTTGAGCAAGCAAAATCCATTAAACCTGTTAAACATATCTTGAGAAAGTCATTTTTTTTGAGAATTAAAGCAGTAGATAGTTCAGTAGCTACCTCTCCACAGGAACAATTAAAAGCCTTGCGAACAACCCTTTCTGCTTGTCACAATCCTGGAGATAATCAGTTGGCTTTTATCATTTCCAGTGATGGAAGGGAGAATAAGGTATATTTTGGGACGCATAGCCAAGATAAAGAATTTTTTGAAGACTTAAAACATTTCTTAAAGGTAAATTTACCAAGTACACAGTTGAACGATTGCAATCCTAAAGATGAGATATTCAAAGCTGATAGCAAGAACTCGCAAGAACACACATTCAAGTATGCTAGCGCACTGACAGGTATTCCCTCCCCTAATCTTGGAATTCATCCTGAACACTCCCACATTGACAACTTACTAACAAGCTTGCACGGCTCACCTTTCATATATATGCTTATCGCTGAGCCGATGGCTGAAGCAGAAGTAAATAGAATCATCGATAATCTACATGAATTGATGGGGCAAATATATTCTTCAGGAGGAAAGGTAATGCTTGATAAAACCTTTACTCAGGACTTATCTGAGAAGCTAGAGCAGATAAAGACTACCAGCAAAGAAAATTCTATTGAAAGAAGTAAAAGCGGCGAACAATCTCGTGAATTAAGCTTAAAATCATCTTTGGAAGCAGAGATAGAAGCAAAATTAGCACCGACTTTCAACCCGGTTGCTTTGGCAGCCAAGTTAAAAGGTAATGTCGAAATACAAAATAGTGTTACTCACAAAAATACAAAAACAGATTCACAAGTAGATACCACAAAAGAGGAAAATAATGTTAATCAAGCAACGGAAAATAAACAAAGCGCGGCGCAGACTTTAAGCCGAGAATTTATCAATGTACGTGTCCAGGAGACAGAAAGACAGATTCAACAATATATTGAACGATTGAAACTGGCTCGTGCTTTAGGGTGTTGGAATGTTAGTGTTTACTTCCTTGCTGAAAACTCAAAGATTGCTCAGCGTGCTGTAAAACAACTACGAGGGCTACTCAGTGGAGAAAAAAGTTTGCTTGAGCCTATTAGGGTTCATGATTTAGAGTCTATATTGGATTTACCTTTTCCTAACGATCTAGATAAAAAAGATTATACTGTTCTCACGGCTCTGAGAAATTTTCAACAGCCCAGTTTAGCGCTAGTTGACCCTAAAAACCCCAAGCATCGTCTAAATCATCCTCTTGGTTCTGCTTTTAATGGTCTAACTACCCCTCTCAATACTGAAGAATTAAGTATGTTGATAAACTTACCCAAAGGAGGGTAGCTGTTGTGGGAGTACTCAAAGATTGGCTGATTCGAGCCGTAGCGGCGGCATTAGATAATGATGTGATGATTGACGGGTATGCTTACTTGCGGATATGCAAGGAGGGCGAGCGCATCATCATACACAGTCCATTGCCAGATAGTGTCACAGTGACTTTACGGTATTACTTCGGGAAACCACAGGAGATACATTATACTTTCACGGAAACAATACTGAATGAGAAAGGGAAAGAGACAGAAATCGAATATCAGTAAACCAAAAAGTTTTTTTCCTAAGAGTGATTTATTGTGCTCTGTAGGTTCTTGGTGTCATACCTGTCAGTTGTCGAAACTGCTTGCTCAAATGGCTGTGGCTGCTGAACCCACATTCTAAAGCAATATCCACAATCGTTCGGTCTGTTTGTTTTAACAACTGCTTCGCTCGTTCTATCCGTTGCTGAAGTAGGTATTGGTAGGGAGCTATACCAACCGATTGCTTAAATACATGGCTGAAATGAAATTGGCTAATGCCTAATAATTGAGCTAAATCTGCAAGCTTAATGTCTTGACTCAGATGTTCGTTAATGTATTCTACAACTCGTAAAAGTTGACGCTCTGGTAAACCACCCTTATAAATTTCAAGGTTAGATTTGGCAGTAGAATATTGTCTGAGCAAATGTACTGCTAAAATGTTGGCTAGAGAATCAATATAAAGCTTTCCGCCGAAATTCTCTTGTTTGAGTTCAGAGAGCAGCATCATACCGAGGGACTCAATTTGGCGATCGCGAGTCCGAAATTCGCTTTGTAATTCAAGCCCACCTGCATTTATGTCAATGGCTTCTGTTGCAACTTTGTGGATAAAGCTAGACGCAATCCGAATCTGTAAGTAGCTATCATCTGCGTGCCAACGAGCAAAAAATGGGGTCTTTGCAGGAGTTATGGAAATGTCACCTTTTGCATATAGCCCTGTATAAATCTTGTCTCCCTGGATTTGTTGCAAGCGAACTGGACGCGAGGCAAGAGACAAACAAATTGTATGTTCGTTGCGGTGAAGACACCTCGCCTCACCTGGAGGTTGTTGGAATTGTTCGACTAAAATATTTTCCCAACCGCGATCTTGGCTAGACAAGATGGGTAAGAGAGTTGTTTCGATCTCATGGGCGAATGGAGTCTTCATGACACAACACTTAATCTATTCCTTTTGATTGTATGCATTTTTTTCCTTGGACAGTAAAGTATTAATTTCTCTCTCCCTTTAAAAATGAGTAAACATACAATAAGAGAGGGAAATAATTGACAGATTGCTCTTCACGGACTAAAGAAGAGCGCTACAATTTTCAAAAGGCACATCAGCAACTAAACTAGGGAATGAAAAATCGTCTAGAGCTATTCCGAAAGCAAATTGCCGCTTTTGATGGAGCAGCCGATCCAACTGGTGCGATTCGCAAGGGCTATATCATCGAAGAGCCATATCAATCTTCTACAAACACGCTCTTTAAAAGAATTTCCTTGAGACCTCAGTCCAAAAACTTACTCATTGGTGGCATCGGATTGGGAAAAACAACTCAAATTCTAAAACTTTTTCAGATCTTTCAAGAAAATCCTGATATCGGCATTTTTCCTCTTTATATTGATGTCAGTGAATATACAAGACCTAATGATATTCAAGTTGGAACCTTGGATACAATTATTGGTTTAGAGCTTATAAACCTTTTTGAGAACGCTAGCGAGAACTATGGGTTAAAAGTTGACGAAAGCAGAAAAAAAATTATTCAAGAATTTGCGTATGGTTCTACTGTTACACAAAGCGAAAGAAGCTTGTTTGAGCAGTTGAAAAATTCAGAAGCTTTGTCAATTTTAAAAACGCCAAGTTCTAAAGGTGTTTTATCTTCTTACACTAGGTTAACTAATTTATCAACTCGCTTAGTTCAGGTTTTATCTAGTCTGCTTAAAGATTTTCAAACTAAATTTAAACAAACGTCTTATTTCCTTTTTGATGGTTTAGATCGAGTTGATGAAGTAGAAAAAGTTACTCAAGCAGCTTCACTGGATTTGCTAAACTCTGGGATTGGATTTTTGATTGCTGGTGCAGCAAGTCTTCTCTACAGTCGTTTCATTAATAGTATTGATAACATCTTCAACCATATTGAATATCGCTCTGCTTTTGATGTTGAAAGATACGAAGAAGCATACTTATTTTTTAGAACGGTTTTACTTGCACGAGCGGATAAAAATTTTTTTCAAACAGATGCTTTGAACGATCTGATTATTTTGTCAGGTGGCGTTTTGAGAGACTTGATTAATCTAACTCAGGAATCTATTCAAGAAGCGTATTTAAATGATACTGAGATAGTCGAGCGAGAGCACGTTGAGAAAGCAATGCTTTCGATGGGAAGAGTAAAGATTTTATGTTTAAATAAAGAGCAAGACACTACTTTGAAAAAGCTAACTGAGAGTACGTTAGTCACTCCAACTTCCCCTGAAGAAATCTATCTTTTATCTAGCGGTCGAATTTTAGAATATGGATTTCCAGAGCGTCGTTTTGACTTACATCCAGTTATAAGACAGTTTGTAGTTTAGTTGAAAGGAGTAGAAAGCTAACAATCAATCTGATGGTTTACGCTTTCATTCACATCCTGGCTCTGATGACCTTATAATGCACAGCCCACCAATGTTTCCGTTAGAGATTCTTCACTTGTTTATCTATGGATTTGAGATCCCTCAAAAAATGCAACATTCAAATGCGTTTTAATACCCTTCTTCTTCAACGAATGTTCCGCCAATGCGACAGAGAGTAGTGTGAAATTTAGTCCAAGCAAAGCTTTCCCAAGCCAAAATCTAAAATCCAAAATCCAAAATCCAAAATGGTATGACTCGCAAAAATTTATTCTTAATAGTCGCTGCACTTGTGCTAATTATCTCATCTTGGTGGGGCGTGGTAGCAGCGCGAACCGGATTGTTGGTACGTCACTTTGAGGTTGAGGGCGTACCCATGCTATACGTTGCGCCAAGCAATGCTAACAAGATACCGGGTGTCCTGATAGCACATGGTTACGCTGGATCGAAACAATTAATGTTAGGTTATGCTCATGTTTTAGCACGCGCAGGTTATGCGGCTATATTATGGGATTTTAATAGTCATGGAGCTAATGGCAACCTATTAGAACGTGGTTCTCTTCAGCAAAACCTCAAGACTGCCTATGCCACTCTTATAGAACAACCAGAGGTAGATGCATCACGCTTAGCCTTGCTCGGTCATTCTATGGGAAGTGGTGCAGTCATGTCAGCTGGTATTCTGGATATCAATCGCTTTGCTGCAACGATCGCTGTTTCACCTACAGGCGCAAATGTAACACCCTCTGCTCCACGTAATTTACAACTGCAAGCCGGAAGTTGGGAAGGTCGTTTTGTTGCTAATGCACGACGGTTGCTGAAAGCAGCAGGAGGAGACAATCAAAATTTAACGGATGGAAAGGGGCGTTCTCTAGTTATTATTCCTAATGCCGAACACATTACGATATTGTTTCGCAATCCTAGTCACCAAGCTGCTAAAAACTGGCTGAATTCTACTTTTGGAGTACAACGCAGCAGTGACTATGTTGACCGCCGTATTATTTGGTATGGCTTGCACTTGCTAGGATGGCTGGTGTTACTTGGTGCTGTTGTTCCTCTTCTGTTTGGAGTTAGTCAAAAGAAATTGGGGTTCGAGTATTTACCTTCCAACATCTCTAAGGTAAATCAGTTGAGAAGTTGGGGAGGTTTACTCATAGCACCGTTTGTAGCTAGTGGCGTATTGACGTTACTCAGTCGCAATGGTGATATTGGCGGTAATGGTGGTTTGCTAGTGGGCGGTGCGGTCAGTATTTGGTTTGGTGTTGCTGGCTTAATGTGGCTACTTGTTATATTTCGCCTACCCCGTCCTACTCTGCAATCTGTAGGAATAGGAGTCGCATTATTTGCAGTGCTGTGGATTGCGTTTGGTGCAATGGCACAGTTAGTCTGGTTACAGTGGTGGTTAATTCCTGCACGTTTAAAGTTATTTCCGGTACTATCACTTGTTTGCCTTCCTTGGTTTTTAGCGTCAGGGGTAGCACAACAAAGCATTGGGATGGGAAAGCGAGTTTTGTGGTGGTTGGGGCAGAGTGTGGTTTTGGTAGGAGGTTTTATTTTGGTGCTTTACTTGTTGCCTGAACTAGGATTTATTGCTCTTCTACTTCCACTGTTTCCCCTAGTGATGGCGATTTTCTCTTTTACCGCCAGTATATTTAAAGAAAGTTGGAGTTATGCCATTGGATGTGCGTTTTTGTTTGGTTGGATGCTAGCCGCCGCTTTTCCTTTGGCTAGTTAGTTTTTCTATCTAAAGGATGTACCTGCTTGAAAAATACTACGTCACAATATCAATGTAAGATTGCGATCTTATACATTTTGGTGTTGTATATACAAATATATATAAAAATGATATTTTCTCATGTCTTGATAGGCAACTACTTGGAGATTATACAACACCTACATCGAGCCACATGAATGATTAAATACTTAGTAGGTAAAAAAAATGTCTAATAATATCAAAGAGCGAATTCAATCCGATCTGCAACAAGCAAAACAAACCGGACAGCTAAGAAGCGATCGCATTCGAGAAATTGTTAGAGCGGCAGTTTCTCAGGTAGCTTCTGAGTTTAAAGAAGGTTCAGTAGAACTACGGTCTCTTGTTAAAGATGCTGTTTCTACAGTCATAGAAAACTTGCAAGACAAAGGTAGCGAAATCAAGGAAGAAGTGACAGCATCTATTGAAGGAGCGATAGAAGCAGTCAATAGTAAAAGACACGAAGCGATCGCAAAAACTCAAGCAGAAGTTCAGCAGTTACAGGCTAAATTGGACGAACAAGAAGATAAAATTCAACAAGAAGTAGAAGGGATACTAGCAGAAATTAAAGAAACAAGTAACGAAAAATCTTCTTCAACTAAAACTGCGGTAGACTCTGCTATTCACGCTATCCAAGACAGTGAGGAAGTTGCTTTGCTTAAAAAACGCTATGCTCAATTGCAAGGACAGCTAGCCATTGCAAGAGCTAATATAACTGCACGGTATGGTGGACGTTCCCAAGAAGTTCAAAGGTATCTAGACGAGGCTAAGAACTGGTTTAACAAAGCTCGTCCCCAAGCAGAAGTCGTAGTTACACAGGTACAAGAAAAGCATTCTCAAATTGACGAAAAACTTGGAGAAGCAGGTACTGCATTGGCAAAAAAAGAGCGACAAATCAGACAAATTTTGAGAGATTTATTATTCTCTGCAGCCGATAGATTTAAAGACAAAGACTCGGTAAAAGACAAGGAAACAGTCAATAAATAAGACATCCAATAATATCTCTTAATTGACATAACTCTTGTAGGGTAGGCGTCTTCGCCTGCCCTTTATATTTAATTTGTGATTGAACTACCTTGTTCGTACTTCCAAGAGGCTGGATACAGTAGCTCAAACGCTCATTTACATCACTGCATAATCACTCATTTCTCGCATATAAGGAGGATAAAAACCTAACACAATATCTTGCTTTGGTACACCTAACTCTACTAAATCAGCCGCAATATTATGCTCTGTTGAGTTCTTGAAAATCCATATTTTTTCATTCCGGATATCTAGATGTATTGTACAATGATGTACCCATCGCTGATGATGCCAACCAAGATGGACAATTTGATAGTGGTTGCGCTGCGTATCGAAAATAGTTTCAACTTCAAATTCACCATATGCAGGTTTAACTTCGGCGTAACTTCTCAATAGTTCTTGTACTATTTGCTGATAATGTATTAGTTTCTCCATTGGACAATCTCCTGATGCTCAATATTGTAAACAATGAGTTTTATTGTATTTTCTTGTAACATCATCAGTAAGTTTGCGACCCTAAGCTACCACATTACTCTTACAATGCCCCATTAATTTCAATTTTAGCAATATTCAAAGGTGGTGATGGCAGATCGGGCTCTTGTCACCTGGGAGTATCGTCGAGTGTTAATTCACTCACTTTTTTTATTTAATTTCATTAGAGGATGTTTTAAAAGTCATGATTGATGTATTAAATATTTCTTACCCCACCTTAGCCCTCCCCTTGTAAAAGGGAGGGAACTCAATTTCTCTTATTTCCCCCCAATACATCGGGGGGACTAAGGGGGGTAATAATGTGATGAAAATGACAGCCAACCACTTTTCAAACATCCTCTTAAATGTTGGGTTTCGTTCCTCAACCCAACCTACCTAATCTCTTAATTTTCATAAAAAGCTTGATATGGGCAGATAAGACTATATAAACCTAATAAAGGAGAACAGTTAAGTAAAATTTTTTACTATTAATGATACAGTATATTTGGTGAAAATGATAACTACCCTATCTTTGGAAAATCAGTTAAACTCTAGCTGTTCGGGTGCTTGTATCTTGGAATCATTATACCTAGAACAAGCACAGCAGGTGCGAGGAAAATTTGTTGTGGATGAACAACTGCAAAATCTCATTCATGAGGTTTGTCGTCATGCGGATTTAACTGCGGAACGGCAAAAAGCTCTCAATCGGCTACTCGTACAACTACAGCAACTCCCTGGTATTTATAAGTCTGCTCACCAAGACTATCCTCAAGCTTTAAATGATACTTGGCAGTGGGTTTGCCGCAGTATCTGTGATTTTCAGCCACGTCATAAATCCGTGCAACAAAGCTTGGTCAGTTGGATTAATGGCTACCTTAAGTGGAGAATTGTGGATTTGTACGCTAAGGAGAATCTAAATGTTACTAGTTTAGATAGACCAATACGGAATGATGAAGGAGACCAAACGACTCTCCTCGATTTCCTGCCCGATACCCAGTTTACAAGCCTTTCTTTAGATTTATTAGATATTAAAATTCTTCAGGTGCAAGAAGGGGAACGCCAGCATCTCGGCGAAAAAATTAAGGCACATATTATACAAGATACTCAAGGAACACTCTGTGCGTGTCATCCGCGAAAACATCCAGAATGTCATTGTCAGTTACTAGCAAAGCGTTTGCTATTGCAAGAACCTCCTGAAAAAATTTCTGACATTGCCAGAGAGTTTGATATGAACAACCAAACCCTTTATTCACATTGGAAGCAAAAATGCCTTCCTTTATTAGCAGATATTGGACGAAATTGCGGATATAAACTATGACTAGCATAGAATTAAAACCGATCGCTGTTCCTCTCGGTAAAGATGCCCATCATTGGGCTGAAATGTTTGCCAGAGAACAAGCTACACCTCAAAAGGGTAAGCAAGTTTATCTCAATACTTTAGCTGTTTGTGCCGTTCACAGTTATTTAAAATGGCTGATGGTTGAAACCGACCTCACAATTGGTGACAGTTGGGAACCAGGTTTGCGGGCGATTTTTAATATAGCGGATTTGGTTGTCCCCAACGTGGGGAAATTGGAGTGTCGTCCGGTACTACCTGGTGAGGTTGCTTTTGAGTTACCAATGGAAGTCTCTCAAGATAGAATTGGTTATGTGGCAGTTCAATTTAATCATCACTTGGATTCCGTAGAATTACTAGGGTTTGCTCGTGCCATAACTGCTGATACATATGTTGAAGTCGTGAGACTAGAGCAATTACAGCCTTTAGAGGCTCTCATGGATACTATATACAGTGTCCGTAGCGATAAGCTAGCTACAGCTTGCGCCAAGGGCGATCGCGTTGCTAGTTCTGTGAATCAGTCAGAACAATTTTTAGTCAACTTACGTCAATGGCTTGAGGGAATTTTCGAGCGAGATTGGCAGCCAACGGAATTGGCACTTGCTAGTGGCTTTAGGCACATAACCACTCTAACAAACTCTGTGAGTCGGGTAAAGGAAATTTATCTAGACCATCACCCGTTACTACTTGTCGTACAAGTTACACCTACAGATATTAACTCAGTGGATATTCGCTTGCGTCTTTATCCAGGTAAAAATGGAATTTATTTGCCGGAAAATTTACAGCTTGTTTTGTTTGATGAAGTAGGAAGTGCTTGTATGGAAGCACAATCCAAAAAAACTGACAGTTGGATGGAATTGGAGTTTAGTTGCCAACAAAACGAAATGTTTAGTGTCAAAGTGGTGTTAGAGGGGACAAGTTTGACTGAAAAGTTTATTGTCTGAGCATCAAATAACAGGATACCTGTATGGGCATTGTCAAGATTAAAATCAGGCGAACATCAGAAGAGGGATTTCTAGTTATTCTGACGGCAACAAATAGAGAATATGAAACGGAGGGTTTTCTTTTACCACTTCCACCAGAATTAGAATCTTCTTTTACTCAATGGCAATCTGCTTATCGTCAAATTGAAGATGTACGATCTTGCATTGCTCCCTCACCGGGTTTACGTTTAACACCAAAGAGTGTGACGGTTCATTCCAATTTGGAACACACCCAAGCACTGAAAACTAACTTGAATGAGTGGTTGAATTCAGGAGATAGTAAATGGCAGCCGATTCGGGATGGATTGATTGCCATTGCACAACAATTGCATTCCTCAGGTGAAGAAATTCGGGTGATTCTGGATGCCAAAGATATTAACTTGCGGCGTCTTCCTTGGCAAGAGTGGAGTTTATTTGAACAACACTATCCTCAAGTGGAAATTGCCTTAAGTGCGCCCAAAACAACAGATCGCAAAAGCGTTGCACGTCCCTACAGTTCAAAAGTCAGAATTTTAGTAGCTGTGGGAAGAAGTGATGGGATTAATACTACTGATGATATAGAAGTTGTTCGGCGGTTGGAGGAACTTGGGGCTGAAGTTGTCTGTTTGATGCAACCGAATCTCAAAAATTTGTGTGAAGCTCTTTGGGACGAACAGGGCTATCACATCTTCATTTTTACCGGACATAGTGGGAGTCGAAAGGATGGGCAAATTGGTTGGATAGAAGTTAACGACAAGGAAAGTTTAAGTATAGAGGAATTTAAGGAAGCATTAAAAGAAGCGATCGCCAAAGGATTGCAACTGGCAATTTTCAACTCTTGTGATGGTTTGGGTTTAGCCAACCAACTGGCTGAGTTACATTTACCGCAAAGCGTAGTGATGCGGGAACCCGTTCCCGATCCCGTGGCTGTGGAGTTTTTAAAACACTTTTTCCATGAATTTACTGGCGATAAATCTTTATTTACTTCGGTATTGAAAGCTCGCAAACGGTTAGAACATTTTAAATCGCGTTATCCCGGTGCTGTTTGGTTACCTACAATTTGTATTGCGTCTAATGTAGAACCTCTAACTTGGCAAGGATTATGTGGAAACGCTCTTAAACCTGTCGTTTCAAAACCGATAACTGCTAAATTCGAGCCTTCACTTCCAATTCTTGAAGGTCAAAAAGCAGCTTTATTGGCAGGAATGATGGGATTGTGCCTTGGATTTGCGATCGCAATCCCTGCTACTATTGTTCTCAACCAGCGCTCGGAATCCGCACAACAGCCCAAACAAACTAGCATTAAATCCATCACTGTTCCATCTGGAACTTGGCTGTATGGTGGAAGTACAACTTGGGCACCCATTCGGGGTTTGGTAGATAAGAAAATTAAACAAGAATTGCCTGAATTTAACTTGACTTACACTCAGCATCCTAGTTTACCACCCGGTTCGGGAACTGGTATCAAGATGTTATTAGATGGTCAAATTTCCTTTTCTCAGTCTTCTAGACCGATTCTAGATAAAGAATACGAACTAGCGGCGGCGAGGGGCGTGAAACTCAAACAGGTTCCTGTGGGAATTGATGCGATCGCAATTGCAGTGCATCCCAGTTTAAAGATTGAAGGTTTAACTGTAGAACAAATCAGAGGTATTTATACAGGTAAGATAACCAACTGGAGTCAGATAGATGGACCCAATGTAAAAATAACACCCTTATCTCGCCCATTAAATAGTGGAACGAGTGAATTTTTCAAAGAAAATATTTTAGAGAATCAAGTTTTTGGTTCAAATATCGTCTTTATTCCTACAACCACTCAAGCACTCAATAAAGTAGGCAATTTTCCAGAAGAAGGCGCTATTTATTATGCTTCAGCTTCTGAAATTATCAAGCAGTGTACTGTGAAGACTTTACCCGTCAGTCGTCACAGAGGAAGTGCTTTGATTTCTCCAGAAATAGGAAATTCTCAGTCGGGAGGTAAGTGTCAGAGACAACACAATAAGCTCAATCTTGAGGTTTTGCAGAATGGAGAATATCCATTGACCCGCCGCCTATTTGTCATTATTAAACAAAACGGTCAAGTGGACGAACAAGCAGGAGAAGCTTATGCTAGTTTATTGTTAACAAGAGAAGGGCAGAAGTTAACCGAGAAAGCTGAGTTTATTCCCATGCGATAATCTATATAACAATTCTAAATTCTTTATAAAAACTTTAAGTACCGTAGGTGGGCATTGCCCACCAACTTAAGCTTATGGCGATCGTTCTCAATTATTGATGAAAAACTTTAATTACTGTAGGGTGGGCATTGCCCACCAACTTAAGCTTATAGTGGACATTGCCCACCCTACTACATATAGTTCAAAAATCAAATAAAATTACTATATGTAGGTTTAAATTTTTTGTAAAATGACAGCAACAATTGCTATATCCATCAGCCAGATAGAGCTAGCGCCTGGTAGCGCTATCAAAATTGATGGAGTGAATTGGGAGAACTACATTACACTTTTGAAGGAACTTGGAGACAATCGCCCGACACGTATTGCTTATAATAATGGAGTCTTAGAAATTAGAATGCCCGGTCAATTGCACGAAGCAGCTAATCGAGTGCTTGCTGCGATCGCGAAGCGCAAGCCGTACCCGGCTTATCGCTCTTACATTAGCAGAAGAATTCGGTTTTGATTTTAACGATTTGGGATCGATGACAATGAATCGGCAAAACCTAGTAAAAGGTATTGAACCCGATAGCTGTTTCTACATTCAAAATGCCCAAGCAGGACAAGGGCTTGGTGAAACAATTCCTGAAGACTTACCACCAGATCTTGCTTTAGAAGTTGATATTGCAAACAAGTCAGATAGTAAGCTAGGCATTTACCGGGCGATGTTAGTTCCTGAAGTGTGGCTTTATCAACAAGAAACAATCAAAATCAAACAACTGCGAGAAGGGAAGTATGTTGATTCACCTATCAGTCGAGCATTTCCTTTAATTAGTGCAGAACAGTTGAATCAGTGGCTACAGTTAAGAAGAACTGGGACAGATTTAACTGTTATCAGGGCTGTCAGGCAGTTTTGCCGGGAACAAAGGGCTTGATTAGAAGAGTTAAGTTTTGATAATGTCACTTCTCTTATATTTATGGCTAAATACATTTAGAGGATGTTTTAAAAGTCATGATTGATGTAGCAAATATTTTTTACCCCACCCTAACCCTCCCCTTATAAAGGGGAGGGAACTGGAAATTGAGTTTCCCCCCTTTCCAAGGGGGGACTAAGAGGGGGGTAATTTCGACTTGTGTGTACACCGTAGCCTTTATAAAGGGGAGGAAACTGAATTTCTCTTAATTTCCCCCCTTGTAAAGGGGGGACTAAGGGGGGTAATAATGTGATTCAAATGACAGCCAGCTACTTTTCAAACATCCTCTTATTAACTGTAGTTCAAGTAACAAATATGACATTAGAACCTGCTTTTAAAAATTCTTTCAAACCCTTTTTAAAACATAAGGGTGAAACACCAGAAGAACAACTTCAGAAAAATCAAGATGTAATGAAACTATTGAAAAGTTGGCTTGAAGAAGAAGTTTCAGACGAAGAAGCAAAAGAAAGAGAAAGACAATTTGAAATTTTTAAAGAAATCATTGATAATGAAAGACCATCCGGTTATAAACTTTACTCCAAAGAATGATAGTTTTCTTAAATATAGGGGTACTTGGTTTAGTGCCTTCTTCCAGTAACACTGGAGAAGCCAAAAATTGTAAAGAATGGCTTTACCGTTGCAACTACATGAGGTACATACAGATTCTTATAAGGGCGCAAGGCATTGCGCCCCTACGATGTACTTCATTTACCTGAAAAATGCTGTAAGTAAGTCGGTGCAAATAATTATTAACAATTTGTAGTTGCAACAAGCGTGTTCGCCGCTAAGGTTCCGCAGGTAGAGACAGCGCAACTACGAGCGGAAGTACAAGATTTTACATTTCATTTGCTGTAAAATTAGCTATTCATGTGTTGTAGTTGTTCAATTTTTTCTATTAAGAAACGAACTTGAGCAGACTTGTTACGAAACCAGTCTGTTGACCAAATCCGGTGAATTTTCCAACCTAACCTTTCAAGCACCTGTTGTCTTAGCCGATCGCGATCTCTTGCAGTGGGTGAACTATGGTAAGATGCACCATCACACTCAATCCCCAATAAAAACTCACTTGGGCGGTTATTATTGACTACAGCCAGGTCAATCCGGTAGTCTGAGCATCCAACTTGGGTACGTATAGTGTATCCCTGCTGGACTAAGGTATGATAGACATCTTCTTCAAATGGCGAGTCAAAACGAAGCGTATCTGTGTAGAAGTTGCCTTGCAGTCTTTCTCCACCACTCGCGGTGTACTCCAAGTAATCACGCAGTAATTTTATGCCTTGGCTTTGAGTACGTGTTAAATCGATGTCACCAGCTTGTATGGAAGAAACTAGTGTAATTTTGCTTTTTGCCCGTGTGACAGCTACATTCAGCCGTCGTTCTCCACCTTGGCGATTAAGGGGGCCAAAGTTAAGAGAAAGCTTACCTTGCTCGTCACGAGCATAGCCTACACTAAGTATAATTGTATCTCGCTCATCACCTTGAACGTTTTCCAGTGCTTTGAGAAAAAACTGAGGTGAATTATCGCTGCAAAAAGTCTCAAAATCGGGATTGTTTTTGCCTAAAATCTCAATTTGCTCCTGAATTGCATCGGATTGGGCTTCGCTAAACGCAATAATACCAAGAGATTGTTCGGGAAACTTTTGAAAATGCTCTAACGCCAACTGAGCAACTACTTCAGCCTCCCGTCGATTATCTCTGCGTCCACCGCGATCGTAGACTCCATTAGGAACATACTTAAACCAAACGCCCAAATCTGAATTCTGAACTGGGTTGGGAAATGTAACTAATTGAGAGTCATAAAAATGTTTATTAGAAAAAGCTATCAACCGTTCATCTTGACTGCGGTAATGCCATTTCAGGGTTCGCCTAAACATAAAACTTGAACATTCATCCAAAACGCTTTCATAGCTTGCATCATCCTCATCATTGATATCTTCTTCGCTGTCTCCGGTTGAGAAGAATGATGTGGGAGGAAGTTGTTTATTATCGCCAATTACAATCACTTGATTAGAACGGATAATCGCAGGAACTACATCCTCTGTACGCAGCTGAGATGCTTCATCAAAAATGAGAACATCAAAATGAACTACATCTGCATTGATGTATTGGCTAACTGAAAGCGGGCTCATCATCCAGCAAGGCTTCAAGACTTTGACTAGATTTGGTATCCCCTTTTGTGTGTCGTTGAGGATTTTACGGATAGGCAAATGTTGTCTTTTCTTAGTCGCTTCTTTTTTCAGCTTTGGCAACTCAGCTTGAGCCAATGAGGTTTTTTCCCAATTTTTCCAACGTTGCACGTGAAGTTTTTTTAGACGTTCTCTAGCAGCATCTAGTTGGTTATAGTCGAGTTTACCAAATTCCTTGATTAGCCGTTCGTGTATTTCAACATTAAAATTTTTCAATTCAGGCTTTCTGGCAAGAATTGCATCAAGACAGGTTTGATAAATCAGCTTCTCTAGAATTGGGAACCAAAGTTTAGAATCTATTTTGTTATCACGTACAGCATTTAAAAACTTATCAGTTCCCATCTCTTCAAGTTGCTGATAGGTTTTTTTATAGGTTAACCATTCTTGAAAATAAGGTAGTTCAGAGTGAGCCAAGTTCAAGAAAGCTTCTAGTTTGGCAAAGGGAATTTGATGACGCAGTAAGTAAGAACTTGTAATGTCAGTTTCATCAAAATATGACAATAAAAACTCTAGTCCTTCCCTAATACTGTTATGAATTGATTCAAATTTCTTAACTAATTCAGCCAGATCGCGCTGTCTAGAGGGAGAGTTTATAACACGTTCAACGGAATCAGCCGAAAGCGAATACTTTTGTAAGCCAGTCAACCAATTTAAAGCTTGTTCAATGGGTCTTAGTTCTGCTTGGCTAGAAACATCTGGATTAAACAAACAGCCAAAAACCTGATGAGGTAGGTAATCAACTAGACGTAGCCTATTTTGCACAGACTCAATAGGATTAGGTTTATTGTCTCGCAAAGCGTCTAAGAACTTTTTAGCTCCGAGCTTTTCAAGCTTTTCATAAGTTTCTTTGTAGATCAACCATTCTTGGAAATGGGCTAAGTCAGATTGAGCTAGGCTTAAAAAACTTGCTAGTTCGGTAAATAAAATTTGGTTGTGAGGCAGATATTGACCAATAATATCAGTCTCATTAAAGTATAACAACAGGAAATGAATGCCCTGTCTAATATCTTCAGGAAGGGATTCAATTTTCTTAACTAATTCAGCTAGTTCGCTAAATGTAGAGGGAGAATTGATAGCGCGCTGAACGGAGTCAGCAGGAAGTGAATAATTTTGTAAGGCAATTAACCAACTTAAAGCCTGTTCAATCGGTTTCAATTCTGCTTCGCTAGAAATTTCTGGGTTAAATAAAGAGCCAAAAAGTTGACTAGCTGGGTAATTGCTTTGATATAGTTCGTTTCGTGCGGCTTGTATTTGAACTGCTTGTGCTAAATCACGTTTTAATTCGTTGTGGGAAATCTGCCCCTTTTTAGTACTTAGCTTTTTCAAAAGCCTGATATCGCGCCTGTAGCTGGGATTAAAAACTCTAATAAGCCAAAATCGACTATATTTCTGGTATCTATTAGCTAAAGCAGGCAATTCTGAAGAAAATAATTCTGCATGATATTTTTGTTTTAAAATCGGCTCATTTTCTTGCAGAAACTTTACATCTTCTTTCAATTTCTTAAAGGCATTTTGAGCAGATATTTTATCTGTCCTAGTCCAATTTGTAGGTAAATTTGATGGAGCTTTTAATATATGTTTAAGAGGAGGATAGCAAGCTTCTGCATCTTCCAAATTTAATAAAGGTTCAATCCCTAGAATTATTTGAAGTTGATGACTAGCTGTCTGAATCAAAGAAATTGCTTGTTGGAGTTTATTTATTTTTTGAGTGATTTCTAATTCCAGTTGCTCAGAAAAAGATGTTAAGGTGCTTTTTGCCCAAACAGTTGTTTTCTCTCCTTTTAAAAAGGGTAAAAATGAAGAAAGCCGAGTCAATAAATTTTGTACTTCTTGCGAAAGTTTATTCTCTTCAATTTCTTTAACGTCTTCTTGCAAAAGAATCAACGCATCCCGAGCAGTAGAAATATCTACTCTAACCCAAATTTCAGGCAAATTAGATGGAGCCTTTAGTATATAGGCTAAGGCTGGATAGAAGCTTTCCAGAGATTCTAAATTCTCTAAAGGTTGAACTTGTAGAGTCTCTTGTAATTGTGGATTAAGTTTTTGGATAGAAAATAACGCTTGCTGAAATTCCTCTATTTTATCCTTTATTTCCAATTCAAGTTCATAGGAATAAGTATCGAGAGAACTTTTTGCCCAAACGGTTGTTTGTTCTCCTTTGAAGAAGGGTAAAAACTTCGCTAATTCATTTAATAAAATTTTGGCTTTTTGTAACCTATTTTGATTCCAATCATGGTATTTAGAAAATACAATATTTAAGCTTGGTACTGCTTCATGTTGTTTTCTCAAAAGTTCCCCAAATATCTCGAATGCTGATTTATCTAGAGGCGGCTCTTTGGTATGTAAACTCGTAAGATATGAATTTATGGATTGACGATTAGAAACGAGTTGTTCAAAGAAAAAAGAGCGATCGTTTTGCTCATTAATTTGTTCAATATAGGTAATGGTTTGCGATAAATTATTAACCAGTTTCCGTTTGTCTGTTGTGCTGCTATGATGGAGATTAAGGCACAAATGCTCTAGACCACATTCTGCAATACGCTTTTGAACTACATTCAGTGCTGTTTCTTTTTCTGCAACTAGTAAAACTGATTTACTATCACCAACCAGTTCAGCAATCATATTGACAATAGTTTGACTTTTGCCCGTTCCTGGTGGACCTTTAACAACAAAGCTCGAACCAGCCTTAGCTGCTTCAATAACGACTTGCTGACTAGAGTCAGCATCAAGAATTTGAAATGTTTGTTCGGGTTTAATGCGTGAATCAAGAGCAGATGCAGGCAATGGTTCTTTATAGTTAGACTGATATGTGCTCAAATCACCACCCATCGCCTGTAATATGGGATGGGAAAAAATTCGAGCTTCATTTTCGATCAAGTCCCGAACCATTGCGGCTTTGGCATAGGAAAACAATGAGAGAAACACATTTTCTTTTATTTGCCATTTATTTTGCTCTGCTAGCAAGTTGCGGATCTGGGCAAACAGTTCACCGTAGCTTATTCCTTGTAAAGATTCTCCCTCTGTAAACTCGATTCCAAAAGTTTGCTTTAACTTTTGTGCTAACGTTGGATTGAATGCAATATCTTCCTCAAGAATAGATAGTTTATAGATATCTCGTTTAGGTTCTTTTATTAATTCCACAGGAACCAGAATCAGTGGTGAAAGCAAAACATCGTCTGGTTTATCCTTGTCGTACCAAGCCAAAGTTCCAAATGCAAGAAACAAGCTATTTACTCCTCGTTCCTCAAATGATTTTCGCGCCTCAGCACGCAATTTTTTGAGCCGTTTCAGTTGCTCGTTACCTGTTTGACGAGTTCTTAATTCAAGAAGATTTTTTTCTGTTGGTAATGCTTTAAGTCTTCTTGACTGGAAAATCTCTTGATATTCGCTATCTATCATCTGAAAAGGAAGCGATTTCTTCTCTTCTGTAAGGTGTTTGAAGAGAAGATCTGGTTCCTCTGTCAGAATTTCTAAAATTCGAGGGCTATCTTGCCGGAATTTGATCAGAGGGTTTCGTCGTCCCAAGTCAGCCAGTCCAGCTTTCCACTTAGCAATTTTTTGAATAAGGTTTGATTGAGAACCTGGAGTGGACTGTCGCATTTTAGGTTTTTTGGTAAATTAGAGATGCTATCCTATAGTATAACAGCGCTTTCTTGCATAAGTATTCGTTAGCAAACAGCTCCCTCAGGGAAAATCAGTAAAGTCGATTTCTATAAGCAAAAAGCTATATTGCTTTCTCATTAGGCAGGTAAGTCACTAAATTTTAGTAAGAATTGCGTGAGCCGCACTTTCATCAGTAATCAGCCCGGTTTGCTAGTATCGCGCTGCTCCAAGAAAGGTTCTTCCATATCCCACCTTTAAAGACTATGTACCTATCAAAAGAGCGATCGCATTAATTTGATGATATGCCCATAGACAGAACTTTTGCTCAAATATCTTTAAAGTTTTACTGCCCCCCAGTAATCTCCAAGTTGAATCCAGTGATGTAGCTTGCTTCGTCGCTCATCAGAAATGCTACCCCATTGGCAACCTCGTCCAGGCTACCCAAACGGCGCATCGGTACTGAATTAATCATCTGTTGCTCAACTACCTTGGGATCGGTATCAAAGTACTGGGAACCCACTGCTGCCTGCAATTCTGTTTGCCGCGTCCACATAAAACCAGGACCGATGAGCGCAGGAGAGAGCGCATTCACCCGAATGCCGTAAGGAGCCAAGTCTTTCGCCGCCGTCTGAGTCATTCCAATGACAGCAAACTTTGAAGCAGCATATGCCAGCATATTTGGCGGACCAACTACCCCTGCATAACTTGCCATATTGACGATGACGCCGAGACCTGCATCCCGCAAATGTTGTGCAGCTGCCTTAAGAACGTGAAAAACGCCAACAACGTTAATATCGATGACATGCATGAAAGTCATCTTCGGGATACTCGTCAGTCTTCGCAAACATTCCTTGATAGCCCGCGTTGTTAAACACATAATCAATATGCCCAAGCTGCTTCATAACACCAGTAAAAGCTTTGGCAACATCATCAGCAGATGTAACATTGCAGCGAAATGTACCGACTGGAATATTGTACTTTTTTAGTTCCTCAGCTACATCTGCCATCTTCGATTCATTCAAATCCAGCAGGGCTACACCAGCGCCATTAGCGGCAAAACGGTGTGCAGTTGCCTTGCCAATATCTCCCGCACCACCCGTAATTAGGATAGTCTTGCCTGCAAACTGATAGGTTGCTTTTGCTGTCATACTATCAACGTCTTATTGAAGAATTGTTGCAAATGCCTCTCATTGAGATGGGATTAGTATGATTCTATTATTGGGCTTTTGCCTAAAAATAGAGCATAAAATTAAAAATTTAATTGATTCGCTAACGCGAAACGCCACCACCTAGTAAGCAACGGACTAGGCGTCAAGTATCAACCTTACCTCTGGTTGCGCCTTTGGTCGTTGTCCTTCTGCTGTGGATGATTGTGCCTCATCTTTGGTTGGCTGAGTCAACGGCAATTAGTCAGAGGTCTTACTTTTGGTGCACTTATGTAACCCTTGATAAATCTCATGAACAGCAATATCAGCACAGGCTCAGCAATCAAGCTCAATGAAGCATCCCTGTCTCGTTTAGCGAATAACGTCCGCGTACCCAATTACGATCGCCACCAAATCACCAATGGAATTGTGCATATTGGTGTAGGTGGGTTTCATCGAGCACATCAGGCATTATACCTCGATAATTATTTGCATCAGCATCCCGGCAGTGATTGGGGAATCTGTGGGGTTGGTCTATTGGAATTTGACAAGCGGATGCGGGATGCACTGGATTCTCAAGATTGTTTGTATACCTTAGTCGAACGGTCACCGGATGGCGATCGCGCTCGTGTCATTGGTGCAATTACGCAATATCTGTACGCACCAGATAACCGTCAGGCAGCGATCGAGGCATTAGCAGATCCTAAATGCCGCATTGTCACGCTGACTATTACGGAAGGAGGTTACTACTACATAGAAGGTAGCGGTGAATTTGATGCCAATCACCCAACGATCCAGTATGATTTGCAGCATCCTCATGAACCAATTGGAGTCTATGGCTTTTTGACGGCAGCACTCGATCGACGCCGCCAACAGGGACTAGCACCGTTTACTGTGTTATCCTGCGACAATTTGCAAGGCAACGGCAATATTGCCCGCAAAATGTTAACTGCATTTGCCCAAATGCGCGATCCCGAGTTAGGAAGTTGGGTTGCCGAACAAGTAGCCTTCCCCAACTGCATGGTCGATCGCATTACTCCCGCCACAACCCCAGCAGATATCAAAATGGTGGCAGAACAGTTTAACATTGATGATGCCTTCCCAGTTGTTGCCGAACCGTTTCTCCAATGGGTAGTTGAAGACAAGTTTTGTGCGGGTAGACCCGATTGGGAAGCCGTTGGCGTCCAGATGACCGATGATGTTCATCCCTACGAGATGATGAAAATCCGGTTGCTCAACGCCAGCCATTTGTTAATTGGTTATCTCGGCACAATAGTCGGCTACACTTATGTCCATGAGGTCATGGCTGATACATCGATCCGGCAAGCGGTTGATAATTTGATGGCAGAAGTTACGCTCACACTCCAACCCGTACCTGGGATCGATTTAGACGATTACAAAAAAACCCTAATTGAACGCTTTTCCAATCCCAAGATTCGGGACCAACTGCCGCGTCTTTGCCTCAATAGCTCCGCCAAAATGCCAAAATTTGTTCTCGGCTCGCTCCGTGACGCGCTGCGGCAAGGAGGAGCGATCGATTACATGAACCTCACAGTTGCTGCGTGGTTCCGTTACCTCAATGCACGGGATGACCGAGGTAACTCCATTCCCATTGATGACCCAATGGCAGGTATCTTGACTCAACTAGCTCTTTCTGGTAGCTCCGATCCCAAACCATTACTCAGCTTAACTGAAATTTTTGGCGATTTATCGCAGTCGTCGCGTTTTGTCGATTCAGTTACAAACCATTTACACAGTTTGTATGAACTTGGAGCTAAAGAAACATTAGCCCAAATTCTGAGAATTTAGGAGGGGCAATTGACCGACATCGTAGTTGGCTTAGACTTGGGTACAGGAGGAGTGCGGGCGATCGCAGTTGACCTACAAGGTAAAATTATCGCTCAGGCAACCAGAAGCTATCCCCTGTTAACTCCACAACCCGGTTGGACGGAACAGAACTCATCAGATTGGGTCGAAGCAAGTTTGGATGCTCTGTTCGATGTGACTCATCAGCTGGAGGGACACCGAGCAATTGCCCTAGGTTTGTCCGGACAAATGCACGGCATGGTTCCTCTGAACGGAGAAGGCAAAGCAATTAGAGCGGCAATTTTGTGGAATGACCAGCGCACGGGTAAAGCTGTTGCTGAAATTGAAGCCACCATTCCCCGTCAGGAGTCGATCCAGCGCACTGGAAATCCTGCAATTACCGGGTTTCAACTGCCGAAGCTCTTATGGTTGAGGAGTGAAGAACCACAAGCCTATGCTCAACTGTGGAAGATTCTTTTGCCAAAAGATTATTTGGGATATGTGCTAACAGGCGAGCCAGTGACAGAACCATCTGATGCATCTGGTGTTGGGTGTCTGAAACTGGCGAATCGGCAATGGGATACAGATATTCTCTATGCTCTCAGGATCGATCCAGCGTTGTTCCCCCCGATTATCGAATCTACTGCGATCGCCGGACGGCTGAGATCGGAAATAGCCGCACGGGTGGGATTACCTGTAGGATTACCTGTGGTTGCAGGCGGGGGTGACAATGCAGCCGCAGCCATCGGTTTGGGCATCTCATCAAGCAACCTGAACCGAGGTAGTTTGAGTATTGGCACATCGGGAGTTATTTTTGCACCGTGCGATCGCCCAATTCCCGATCCAAATGGTCGGGTACATTTGTTCTGTCATGTGGATGGGGGCTATCATCTGCTGGGAGTGACACTCGCGGCTGGTGGTTCTCTACGTTGGTATCGAGATACATTTGCACCACATATATCCTATACCGAGCTGATGGGTATAGCAGAGCGATCGCAGCCCGGAGCGCGTGGTATTTTATTTCTGCCCCATCTGTCAGGAGAGCGCAGTCCCCACCTCGATCCAAATACTCGGGGTACTTTCGTGAATCTGTCATTAGCTCACACGCAAGCAGATATAACTCGTGCTGTTCTAGAGGGAGTTGCCTTCAGCCTGCGGGAAGCGTTGGAAGTTATCAGCGCGATCGCACCCGTTCATCAACTCTTGGCAACGGGTGGAGGAGCACGCTCTAACATTTGGTTACAAATTTTATCCGATGTTTTGCAAATAGAACTCATTGCTCCCAAAGCCGAAGAAGGAGCTGCTTACGGAGCAGCTGTTTTGGCAATGGTGGGGGTTGGTGTCTACCCGAACTTAGAAGCTGCTTTCAAGATCCTACCGCAGGATAGTCATGTGGTACAGCCGCAGGCGAATCCTTTGTATGAAGCAGGGTTTAAGCGATATAAGCTACTTTATGATGCCTTAAAAGCAGTTCGTTAATCGGGACATTTATAGCGCTTCTTATATGTTTGCTCTTACATTAGCAGCCATACCTGATATCTTGCACCTACACCCTAGAAGGGTGAGGCTATACAAACGAACCGTGACTAGCAGGCTAGAATTTCTAGTTTTTGGTGTTGTTGAGAAAAATACATATTTATTAAAAACGCAAAAACTCAGTATTAATACTTTGGTGCAAGATGTGAGATACTTCCTTTTTGAATTTAACTTTTACTAAGAAGAATGGAGTTGTTTAATTGGAAGAGAGATAGCAAATTCTGTTCCTCGATTGAGTTGCGAGTTGACAACAATTTTGCCTTGATACTTTTCCATAACTTGATAACAAATAGATAATCCTAAACCTGTTCCAGAACCCACTGGCTTCGTAGTAAAGAAAGGGTCGAATATTTTGTTTTGAATTTCTAAAGTAATGCCTATACCATTATCTTTAATTTTGATTTGAATTGAGTCTGAAGCAATAAGTTGTGTTTGAATCACAATTTGTTTTTGTAATTGTTCTCTAGCGCTAATTAGAGCATCGATCGCATTATTTAGTATATTTATAAATACTTGGTTTATTTGTGCTAGATAGCACTCTACTAATGGTAACTCCCCATATTTTTTGATAATTTCAATTTTATCTTTGATCCGATTATTGAGAATCAATAATGTATTGTCAATTCCTTCGTGCAAGTCAACGTATTTTACCTCTGCTTCATCGAGACGAGAAAAGTTTCGTAAAGATAACACGAGTTGACGGATACGTTCAGTACCCATTTTCATAGAACATAAAATTTTGGGCAAATCGGAAATGATAAATTCTAAATCAATTTCCTTAACTCGTTCCTCAATTTCAGTTTCGACTTGAAGATATTTCTGCTGGTAAATCTGTATGATTTCTAATAAATCTTGAAAGTAATTTTTAGTATGTTCGATATTGCCATAAATAAAATTAATCGGGTTATTGATTTCATGGGCAATACCTGCAACCATCTGTCCAAGACTCGACATTTTTTCAGTTTGTATCAATTGACTTTGAGCAAAATTCAATTCTTCAGTATATTCTGCAACTCGTTGGATAAGTTGATTGAGAGATGGGTTCTTTCGTACATAGCGTGCTAAATTTTAATTAAAATTTATAATTATGCTTTATTTGCAGGGCTTACAGACACTTCTAGTTTCAATTTTAGAAAAGAATACTGTTATAAAGGTAATAATGGCTGTAATACAATCCAGACAAGGATTTTAAGCTAATTTTCCTATAAAAATAGCACGCTAAGTACGCAAGAGCCAGATTTGAGAGTTGCTAACGATTACAATATCTCCTCTATCACCCCGTTCAATAAACTTTTCTAAAGTTCCAGAACCAGCCAATTTATATTTAAAATTAATATTTGGACGATCTTGGCTATAAATTTTTTGGATATCTGCTAGAGCACTTTTTAGGCTAGCACTAGCATATACCGTTAAGGTAATAAATTTTGATTCTTTCTGAACTGAGATACAGCTATTCAATAATACAGACAAAATAGTTGAGCAGACTGATATAAAAAAAAAGGGATTTTTTTTCATTATGATAAGTTCGGGTTAGTTTTAGTAAACACCCAAAGAATTAAGGAATACCTAGTTTTTACACTTGGCACGATCTAAAAATTCATCTGTGTATAAGGTAATAAATTTATCTCTGTAATAACAATAGAAGTATTACTGAAATTAGGGAGTTTTACCCAGATAAATAGGGGAATAGTACCTAAGTGCTGCAAATTCACCTCTAGTGGAATCAAAAAGAATATAACCAACGTTATATAACTGTAAGGGCGTGGATAATGGGGGATCTCTAAGAGGTTGTTTGAAAAGTGGTTAGTTGTGATTTTAATCACATTATTACCCCCCTTAATCCCCCCTTGGAAAGGGGGGAAACAAAAAAAATCCAGTTCCCTCCCCTTAGCAAGGGGAGGGTTAGGGTGGGGTAAAACGAAGACTAAAACCTTTGTCTATTAGCTTTAGACTTGTGTGTACACCGTAGCCTTATAAAGGGGGGAAACAGAAAATTGATCTCACGAGTGAAACAGTTCTGCTTCATTCTCGGTTATTGTGGAATTTCTAACCTCAAAAGAGTTAGCAACAGCCAGAAATTTATTTGCTTGGAGCTTCTATAATGACGATGTTTTTTCCAGAAGATTGTTTAATTCTTGTTGTTGATGACGTCAGCAAAAATTTACAAGTTATTGTAGAAATGTTACAGAATGTAGGTTATGAAACAACTTTTGCCTCTAGCGGTCAGCAAGCTTTGGAACGTGCTAGAGCAGCTAAACCAGATTTAATTTTATTGGATCTAATGATGCTTGAGATGAATGGTTTGGAGGTCTGTGAAAAACTGAAAGCCGATCTAGATTTAACTGATATTCCAATTATCTTTCTCACTGCTAGCACCGAGCAAGAGGATTTACTCCAAGCTTTTGAAAAAGGAGCAATTGATTATGTTACTAAACCGTTTCATGCGGCAGAACTTCTTGCACGAGTACGGACTCATTTGGAATTGAAATTGGCACGAGAGCAATTGAAAAAATTGCTGCACGAACAAAAGGTACTCATTCAAGAGTTAGAAAGATTAGCTACGACAGATCCATTAACTAAAGTTTTTAATCGCCGTCATTTGTTGATACTTGCAGAACAGGAACTGAAGCGTTCTCTGCGATATAATATTGTATTTTCTGTACTCATGTTAGACATAGATCGCTTTAAGCAAATTAATGATACCTACGGACATGCTGTTGGAGATCGAGTGCTAACAGTTATGGCACAAGTGTCTTTAAATTGTTTGCGAACGGTTGATTTTTATGGCAGATTTGGTGGTGAAGAATTTGTGGCTTTTCTACCAGAAACAGATATTGATGAGGCAATTATTGTAGCCGATCGTATACGAGAGAACCTTGAAAAGACAGGAATTTTGGCGCAAGAACAACAGATATTCATCACAGTGAGTATAGGGGTGGCTAGTTATCATTTGAGGGACGATTCAGTAGATGCGATGCTTCAACGTGCTGACAAAGCTTTGTATCGTGCTAAGAACCAAGGTCGTAACCGAGTTATTGCAGATCTTTTATAAGACTGTGCCTCACAGTTGGGAACTTATCTATAGTTTGAGATAGTTTCTCCGTATCAAAAGTATCTAGTTGAGTTTTGAGGGAATCAACATAATCTAACAATAACTGGCATTGATGCTCCCTTCCCCAAAGCTCTAGGCGCTGAATAAACTGCTTTAACTCTCGAATTTTCAATGTTTTACGTAGGGTTATCCAAACTATTTCTTCCTCTTGTTGCAATTTCACTAATAAATCTGGCAAATTAATTGTGGCGGTGGGGAATGGTTGAGAAACACTATTGCAGTCAGATGGCTGTCTTTTTTCCTCTAACTCTTTACCTACTGTAAAAGCAGGTTTTAAATGTTTCTTCAGTTCTGCAATTAATTGAGTACGGCTAACAGGTTTATGTAAAAATCCTTGACAGATTTGTTCGAGCTTTGATTGTTCGTCTCTCTGAGATAAAGCAGTCAGAATCACTATAGGAATATTTTGAGTTTGTTCATCCTGTTTGAGATTTTGTGCAGCTTCTTTTCCATCCATACAGGGCATCTTGAGATCGAGTAAAATTAAATCGGGGTGATGTACCCGAGCTAGGCGAATCCCTTCTCTACCATCCTCAGCAAATATCAGCAGATGATGCGTTTTCTCAAAATACCCTTTGATAAGTTCTCGATTAGAGGCAACATCATCCACAACTAAAATTGTGCAAGGCGCAAATTGATTTAAATTATCATCTATGGGAGACCGAACGATCGCTTTTACAGTTTGAGCTAATGACACTTCTGGAAAAACCAAGGTGAAAATACTACCTCGTCTCAACTCACTTTGAAGTAACACCATTCCACCCATTATATGAGTTAAGCGTCGAGCGATCGCTAGCCCTAAACCCGTCCCGCCATACTTACGATTGCTTTGTCCAGTACTTTGAACGAATGCTTCAAAAATATGTTGCTGCTGCTCTTTCTCAATACCAATTCCTGTATCCTCAACAGCCATTTCTAACCAGACTTTTTTATTCTCAGAAATAGAATAAACCCTAGCACGGACAGATATTTGGATGTATCCCCGTTCTGTAAACTTGAGAGCGTTTCCTACAATATTAAACAGAATTTGGCGCAATCGAACTTCATCAATGAAAATGGCAGATGGTAAACTATCATCTACGATCGCGTGCAGAATTAAATCTTTCTCTACTGCCTTTTGGCTAAAAATTTGCAAAATTTCTCGAATTAGCGATCGCAAATCGACTGTTTCGTAATGAAGTTCGAGTTTTCCCGCTTCAATCTTAGAAAGGTCGAGAATATCGTTAATCAACCCTAGTAAAGTTCTACCACTACTAGCGATTACGTCCAAATAGCAACGGGCGCGGGATTCGCTAACAACTGATTGTAGCAAATCCGCAAAACCCAAAATGGCATTCATGGGTGTACGAATTTCATGACTCATATTCGCTAGAAATTCGCTCTTGGCTCGATTTGCAGTTTCCGCTTCTCGCTTAGCGTGCTCTAAGGCAAAGTTTTTATGAGTCAGTTCTTCGCTTCTAAGGGTCTGTTGTTCCAAAAGAGCTGCTTGAGCTAGTGCAATACCTACTTGAGCAGCAACAGCTTCAAGTAACTCAATCTCATCAAGCGTCCACTCGCGAATCCGATCGCACTGATGTAATCCCATCAAACCATTTGTTTCCCCTTGATAAGAGGTACGAATAGACACCATTGACTTGATTTGAAGTTGATGACACAAGTGAAGCACGGACTGAAACAATGGTTCAGTATTAACATCCGATGTAGCAATTGCTCTATCTTGCTGTAACACTGCTTCTGCATGAGGGTTCCCTGCAACAGGAATTTTGATTTTATTGATGGATTTGTAATTTCCACTTAAATATTCTGCAACTAAAGGTAACTGTGGTTCTGGTTCGGCGACATAAGCATGAATCAGACAGCGGTTCACACCAAACGCTTGTCCGATTTGAATAGCAGAAGTTTCAAATATATGCTGTGTTTTAAGATTTTGGCGGATTGCGTCTGTAATTTGCTGTAACAATACCATCTTATGCAATTGCTGTTGCAAAGCCTTTTCAGCTTGTTTGCGAGCGGTAATATCCATTTCTGTGCCAAAATAGTAGGCAACTTCACCTGCTTCGTTAAAAATGGCGACCGCTTGACCCGACACCCAGGTTTCTTGTCCGTCCGGCTTGCGGTATCGATATTCCATCTCAAAAGGACTCGCTTGTTGAGTGGCGTTTCTCCATATACTGAAAACCCGTTCTCTGTCTTCGGGATGAATTGCAGGAACCCAGCCCATACCCCGTGCTTCTACCATTGAAAGTCCAATCGTTTCCGAGCAGTGGGGATTTACGTATAAACAGCTACCTTGTGCGTCTGTTTGGTAAATGCCCACAGGAGCATGGGTGACAAGGACTCTATAGCGCTCTTCACTTTCTCTTAATGCTTCCTCTGCCTGTTTGCGATCGCTCACATCCTCGACCACGTAGGAAAAACGAGGACGTTCTTCATCTGTTCCACCAATGTAGCAAACAGTAGCGCATAACCATTTCATCGTTCCATCTTGGTTGTGCTGATACTCAAAACGCACGGGTTGACCGCTATGTTGGCTCTCCCGATAATGACTTATCCAAGTGCGTATATCTTCTAGAGATACACCTATTTGACTGGCTAGTTGATTTTGCATTGCTTCTGAAGTTGTACCAAAAAATCGAGCAGTGGTAGCGTTATCAGATAAATGCAGAATGTCATTATTAAATAGTTCCACTATACCCATCATCATTGGCGCTGAGTCATAGAAGCTACGTAGTATCGCCTCCTTTTCTCTCAATGCGGTTTCGGCTTGCTGAGTGCGAACGAGCTCTTCAAGTAAACTTTTATTAGCATCTCGCAATTGAGCTGTTCGCTCCGCAACTCTTGCTTCAAGTTCGACATTGGCTCTTTGGGCTTGCTCGAGCAACGTGGCTTGTTGAATGGCGTTTGCAACCTGTACTGTTAAGTTTTCCAAAAAATCTACTTCCTCCGATCGCCATTGTCGAGTATCAGTACAATGATGAGCAATGAGAAGCCCCCATAACGTCTCATCCAACACTATTGGTACTATAAGATTAGCTTTCACTTGAAGCTGAGTGAAAAAATTCACATGGCTTGGGCTTAATCCAGCCCGGTGAATATCGTCTATAGCTTTAGAATGGCGTTTTTGATAAGGCTCAAGCCACGTTTGTACGAAGCATTCATCTTCGACAACTCTATTAAAAATTGACCACTCTGGTTGCGTGACCGATTCAACAATAACTTTTCCACTTGCATCTGGCTCAAAGCGATAAATGACTACGCGATCGATGTGTAGTAGTTGGCGCACTTCCGTGACAGTTGTGAGAAGAATTGTGTCTAAACTTAAAGATGCTCGAATCCGAAGTGCTATGTCAGCTAAAAGTTGGTTCCGTTGACCCTGTTCGTATAGTTGGGCGTTACGGTCGTTAACTTGTTGTTTAAGTTCACTAGTCAGACATTTCAGCAAATTGACTTTATCGTTCTGCAGCTCCTGCACTTGCTGCTGTAATACGGTGATAATTTTGTGCAATTCATTTACATCAACAGCGTGCAAAATACTTGTTTGAGTCACGATCCCTACAAGGTGACCGAGGCGATTGGCAATAACTAATCGCCGTACATTCCGGCGCTGCATTTCTTGATGAGCTTCCCATAGGGAATCATCGGGGCTAACCAAAAACAGGGGAGTACTCATCACCTGTTCTGCTCGCAATTCATTCAACTTAAGTTGGAGGAATTGGAAGTGGACGATGTCTCGCTCTGTCACAATTCCAAAGGGACGAATGGTTTCGGGTGCGATCGCTTCCCCAATGACTACACAACTTACCTGATGGTAGGTCATCAATTGTGCCAACTCAAGCACTGTCGCAGTGGGAGATGCATAAATCACAATTGATGACATCACTTCTTTAATGTATCTAAACTTGAGTACATCTGCTGGTGTCAACATGGTGCGGATGCTGGCTGGCGTTACGATCCCTACAGGTCGATTCTGCTCGTTGAGAACTGGTAGATGGCGAATGCGGTGCTCGCGGAGTAATTGAATAACTTTGACTATCTCTGTTGCTTCCCATTCTCGACACGTAATCAGTTGCTGCGTCATCACTTCAGAAACTTTAGTTTCCTCGAAACTGCGCCCTTCTGCTGCTATCCTGACTAAATCTCGCTCTGTTAATAAACCAACCAATTGCTGGTTATCCAACACCAAAACGCAACTTGCTCGAACGGTATTTTCTTGTTTAGTATCTGACTCCTTGCTGGAGCTAATATGACCTACTTGACTCATCAGCATAACTGCGTCAAATAAAGAAGCATCTGGAGCCACCGCAACAAAGTGGCGATCGATACAGTCACTTGAAAGGAAGAGCAGCGAGGTATCAGGTAGTTGCATCGGCATAATACAGATCGAAGGAATCAAAGAAAATACTTATTTTTCAATCATTATCTTGACAGAGCTAGCAATGTCCACTCAACTTTTTCATAAATTCTCACAACAAGCTTGATTAAGTACTAGCTCATCTATAAAGACATAACCCAAAAAACCATTTTTAACTAAAAACCGTTACCTGAAGTAAAGTTCGGGGAACTATACGAATATGCCTTCGCAATGTTTCTGTTAACTATTTATGAACTCAGACTATGAAAAGAAGATATTATATTACCAGACTTACGCAAGCTCAACCTATTTTCTGGGATTCTAGACGTTGCAGATCCCCTCAACCCCCCTTAAAAAGCAGATCCCCTCAACCCCCCTTAAAAAGCAGATCCCCTCAACCCCCCTTAAAAAGCAGATCCCCCCAACCCCCCTTAAAAAGGGGGGCTATACGTAATTCCTATATTAGTGTTATCTTAGGTGCTGTCCTACTGGGTGGTTGCGCTTCTGGAGTAAATTCCGCCTCCAGAGATGGTTTTGAAGTTAAGTTTTTAGTCGGTAGTGCTTTACAACAATTCTGTAACCAAGCAGCAGAACAGTTCAATCAAACAAAACCCAAGCTGAGTGACGGTAAAGCTTTCTACTTAAGTTGTCAGGCGATGGGAAGTGGCGATGTAGTTACAACCTTAGTCAATAAAGCCAAGCAACTTCAATCTGGAAGTTTGCAAGCTGACTCACCAGAATTTCCTAGTTTAGTTTCTTTAGACGGAGAAATTTACCACTCTCAATTAATCTACCAGTTCAATCAAATTTTTCCCGGACAAAACTACATTCCTCAAATTACCGATGCGCCTTTACTAGCAAATAGCCCCATGGTGTTTATGGTTCCTGCGGATGTAGCAACTGGATTGCAAAAGCAAGAAGATGTCTATAAAGCATTAGTCAAAGCAAAAACCCACAAAGAACTCGATGCAAGTAGTCCCACACTACCGATTTACTTCGTTCAATCCGCACCAACTCGCTCAAATTCCGGCTTGCAAACTCTTGTCGCCCAATTTGTATCTGTCTCTGGGAAGCGTCCCGAACAACTGACAGCAACAGATGTTCAAAACTTCCAAACCCAAATCCAAAATATTCATACCAAAATCACTCGCTACGGTGTTTCTACAGATGCTTTAGCAACTGATATGGTCAAAAATGGTTCTTTTTGGGCATCTGTGGCGTCTGTTTACGAATCATCTGTTATCAAAGCCAACTCCAATTTACAACCCGGTCAAACCCGCTACAAAGCTATTTATCCCAAAGCAACCTTTACCTCTAATATGCGGGCTATTATACCCAATGCACCTTGGGTAAGTGCAGATGAAAAAGCTGCGGCGGAAAAAGTCATTGCTTATTTACAATCCCCTCCAGCACAGAAAATTGCAACAGAACTCGGTTTGAGACCGGGCGTTCCTGGAGTGGAGTTGGGAGCAAAATTTAGCCCGGAATATGGTGTCGATCCCAATGCCAAATATGATTCTTTGCGTCCCCCACAACCAGAAGTGGTGGCTGCAATGCTGAAATCTTGGCAAGAGTTTGCCAAAAAACCTTCACAAGTGATTGTGGTCGTGGATTCTTCTGGTTCTATGCAAGGGAATAAATTACCTGCTGTACAAAGTACTTTACGTCAATATATTGAAAGTCTAGGACCAAAAGAAAAGATTGCTCTGGTTGATTTTGATTCTGCCATTCGTTCTCCCATTGTTGTTGACGGAACTCCTGAAGGGAAAGAACGGGGGATGCAATTTATTGCTAGTTTGCAAGTAGATGGTGGAACTAAATTATATGATTCTGCTCTCTATGCACGTAATTGGTTGGCATCCAATCTTCGCAAAGATGCTATTAATGCTGTTGTTATCTTGACGGATGGTGAAGATTCTGAGTCTTCAATTAACCTAGAGCAATTACAGCAAGAACTTGCCAAAAGTAACTTTAATAGTGACAAAAGAATTGCCTTTTTTACTGTTGGTTATGGCAATGAAGGAGAATTTAATCCAGAAGCATTGAAGAAAATTGCTCGAGTTAATGGTGGTTACTATCGGAAGGGAGATCCGGCAACAATTTCTACTTTGATGTCTGAATTACAGGTGGAGTTTTAATGAAATGTTTAGAACCGCAGATGAACGCAGACGAACGCGGATTTTTCTTTTATCAGCGTGCATCCGCGTTCATCTGCGGTTAAAAATTATTAATTAAATTAGGTTCAAACAATGATTAAATTGGCAAATCCTCTTTTCTACCCACTCAGTATCTTGGTTGGTGGTGTCGTCCTTGTTGTTGGTGTTCGTTTTGCTAAAATCCCTAATGTTGTTATATTACCTACTGCTGCTTTAGTCGCAACAGTAGGGGCAGCTTTGTTGAATTCTAGGGAACCAAATGAGGAAAAACTAGCAAAACAACAGTTACAAAAGGAATTACAAATGCTACAAAATGCTGCTAAAAATTTGGCTGACAAATCGGGAGATTTACGGCAAGAAGCCAAGCATTTGTTAACTGATGATAGTTTTAAAATTGAGTTACTAGCGATTGTTGAAGAGGCTTGCGATCGCGCTACAGAACTGCCAAAAAAAATTGACCGACTATCTCAGCGCGTCCAAGGTCATAATTCCTTGCTCTCTCCTACAGAATTACAGCAGCAATTGTTAGAAGTTCAAAATAAATTAAGTGTAAGTTCTGGGGCTGCGCGTCAACATTTAGAGCAATTAGCAAATAGCTTAAAACGCAATATTGAATTAGCAAAAGCTGGTGAAGATACTCGACAAGCACAACTCGTCAATCTTTACACTTTAATTCAAGAGACTGCAGGTATATTGCAGAATTTACAAAATAAGCTGCGTACTTCCGATTTGACTAAATTTGAGGAGGTTAATGAGTTACGTTCCTTAAGTGCTGAGCTTAATAGTTACCAGGAGAATATGGAGATTTTAGTGGGTCGTTAGTTGGAAAAAAATATTTTCACATCGTCCACTAGTAGAAGCACAAGTCCAGCAATTACTTAATATACAACTAGAAGATACATCTATGACTGTTAAAAACTCTTCATCGCTTCGGCGGAAACAGACAATAACTTCCATTGCGATCGCTCTATCAGCACTCGGTTTAGCTTATGCTCCCATACCGGGATTACAGCAAACAGTTGCGATCGTGAGCGGTACAGAATTACAAGCTCCATTGCAAGAATTAGCAACAAAATTTCAACAAAACAATCCTAACATTAAAATAGAACTCAAATTTCAAGGTTCTCAAGATATTGTTAATAATTACATAGACCAAAAAAACGAACAAAAGCCAACTGTCTTGATTCCTGCTTCATCGGAATTTTTAGATGAATTGCGCCAACGCTACACAACACAAAATAACAGCGATCCATTTATAGAATCACCGCAACCAATTGCTAAAACACTTCTAGTTGGTGTTGCTTGGTCGGAACGAGGTAAAGTACTTTTCCCCAATGGTCGCTTTTCTTGGCAACGGGTAGAACAAGCTATGCAAGCTTCAAATTGGCAAGCGATCGGCGGTCAAAAAGGTTGGGGAAGCTTTGATTTTATGATGACCGATCCCAGCCGTTCTAATAGCGGTCAAGTGACTCTCAGTTTGTGGTCGCTGTCAAAATTTGGTGGCGATAATCCTAATAATATTAACTTTAGCAATCCTACAGTAAGTTCCTTATTTGGAACAATAAAGCGTTCAGTTTATCAACCGTCTCGTTCTACAGATATTCTTTTACAAGAGTTTATTGCTCGCGCTCCTAATGATGCCGATGTAGCGACTGTTTACGAAAGTCTTGCCTTATTGCGATGGCAGCAATCTAGTAAAAATCAAGGAAAACCCTATCAAATTTACTACCTCGACCCCACCATTGAAACGGTAGCAACTGCGGCAGTTCTTCGTCAAAATGTAGATACAGCAACAGCCAGTGCAGCGAAAAGTTTTATCTCTTATATAAGAGAACCCGAACAACAAAAAGTCTTTATACAGTACGGTTTTCGTCCAGCAATTAATGGTGTTAATTTGCAAGGAGTTGCTAACAGCCCTTGGAATCAGAATATTCCTGGCGTGGAACTGAATCCATCTGTGAAAGCAGTACCAGTTCCCAAAGCACAGGTTCAAGCCGAAATCCAACGCATTTGGCAAAGGGCTAATTAATGGAATTGTGTGGTTTGTATTGATAATCGCACTAGCGACTTAATAATCATCGCTGGCGAAGAAACTCAAGCAGTGATTCATAACAAAGGGGAGGTTGATTACCGTGATTAAACCTAATTTTGAGCAAATGACCATTAAAGAATTAAGAAACTACGTTTTGCAGCATCGCAATGACAGCGAAGCAATTCATGCACTAGGACAGAGGATTCACCGTGAGGGTAGACGCCTTACGGTAGATGAACTTGTTGAAAGTTTGGAAGAAAAACGACGCCAAGGCAAGGAACCTTAATTTTGTCATGCTAATTTCACAATTTTGAAGTGGAGAGGATGGCGAAACTGTGCCGAAAAAGGTAAGGATAAGACTACTCCCTTTCCTCTACAAGATTACCGATTTTCTTCTCCTCTTTCTTCGTGTCCTTTGCGTCTTTGCGGTTCAATCAAATAGGTAATCTTTGGGTGATACAGAAGTATGATTAGGTGAAATATCCAATCGATTCAGATCCAAAATTCAGTTCTCTTAATTAACGGCGATTCATTTTTATATTATGCTTAAAATCAAGCGAGAAAATTTTCTCACTTTGTCTAATCTGTAACAATGCATAAACGCCCTAAAGTTTAAAGTTTTGATATGCCCTTAATGCAAGAGAAGCTAAGTAAAGTATCATTTTTATCTAAAAGTGTTATAAAAATACTTAAGCTCTTTCATTGAAGACGGCTCTTAAACCTAGATCCTATTTTCTCACTTGGTTATCAAGAAGTAAAGTAGTACTCTAATACTAAAACGTGTTTAAAGAAATTGCTCGACAATCCCTTTCAAAGATGCTAAATCTTTCAAATCTGTCAGGTTTCCATATCATAAATAATGATCCAAAAAGAGTTTGATGCTGTCCGAAAGTAACAGAGTTCACCAGATAGACAAAAAGTTTGATGCTGACGTTTCCAACGAGCAGTTTATGAACCAGCTATTCGTTCGCCTCGTGGCGAAAGACAAGCAGTTCACCAAGGTTGATTTCAAGTACTCAATTTTTGACACTTGCTATCTTCGAGGTTGTAAGTTTGATTCATGCGACTTTACTGGGTGTCGTTTCGTTGGCACTAATCTACACGGGGCGAAATTTTCAGGATGTAAGTTTGATTATTCCATCTTTGAGAGAACAGTGGTTGAGAACCCAATCCTAGATACAGAATGTCCAGGCAGTGAAAATCTCAAGATGAAATTTGCTCGGACGCTACGCATGAATTACCAGCAACTCGGAGATGCTGAATCTGTTAATAAGGCAATACGCATAGAGTTACAAGTTACCGAAATTCACTTGCATAAAGCATGGGGTTCAAATGAAGCGTATTATCGAAAGAAATATGCAGGATTGAAGCGACTTGAAAAACTTCTAGAATGGATTAACTTCAAATTTTTTGACCTCGTGTGGGGCAATGGAGAAAACCCTTTGAAGCTGTTACTAGTAACCATTATTATACTTATGCTCATGTCTCTAATTGATGTTTGGAAATTCAAAAATACTCAAATCATTGATAGTTACACACAGGCATTTTTGGGGTTTCCCCAGATATTTCTAGGAACGCTTTCTCCATCGTATTATCCAAGTTTATATCTGGTTAACAAATTGGGGAAGCTACGTTTTGTAGCATCGCAATAACAGCAAAGCGATTCACGCATTAGGGCAGTGCATTCACCGTGAGGGTAAACGCCTGACGGTGGATAAATTTGTTAAAAGCTTGGAAGAAAAAGGACGCCAAGGTAAAGAACCTTAATTTTATTATGCAAATTTCATAATTTGACAGCATGAGAAAATTTTGATGATAGATAGAATTTCATCATCACGTGCAATCATGATTTAAAGTTAGGACGATCCTCATAGGTTGACACAAAAGTTGTGGTCAACCTAACAGGGCGGAGCTTTTTGAGCCTAATATCCATTGTCGATATCCTCTAGCAGAGTCTATCACAGATGAAGAAATTGACGTATTCCTTTCCACACACTCCAGTAAAGGTAGGGCTTCATTCCAACCAATAACAGCAGTACAACTTAAAAGAGATTGTGCTATGTGTGGCTCGACTTGTTGTAAATAACGCAAGGTAATATCAATAAGACGTGAAATTGGAACAACATTTTTTGCTTTTCTAAAAACATCTTCAAGCCATTTTAGAATTGTACTTACAATATCTTTTAATACCCACCAAAGCCAATATTCTCCCACATCTTCAACCATAGCTACTGTAGGAGAGGCCATCTCGTATTCCTTTAAGCGTTCCTCCACTTTAGCAAGGTCAAAATCACCTAAAGTTGGCATACTCTGAGCCAACCATTCTGCTGAAAAATCCCAATATTGCATTAAGGATTCGGGGATAGAATCCTCAGAAGGGAGCTTGAATTGTGAAAGGGTATGCAAGCATTGTTCTAGGACTTCAAGAGATGTCTCGCTCTCGTCTGGAGAATAGCTCAATTTTTCAATTTGCTGACGGCGTTGCGTGCCACTAGATATATGCCACGGATAAGGTAGTTTCAATAGGGATTTTGGCAAAGTAATTGGTTTCATTTCAGTGAAATTCCTAAAAATCTTTCAGCATCATTTAGCGTTGGTATTTGACTAAAGAAATCACTCTTGGGTGGAAACATTTTCAATTCTTGGGACTTTATCAGAACAGCATTCCACAGTTCATTCATTTTAGATACACTGAGGTTGTAGGAACCAATAGTCAACGGAACTCTCTCGTCAATTAATATTCGTAAAGCTGCTGTCTCTCCTTTCTTACGAATTGCAAATAAATCTGTCCAGTTATCTTCTTGTTCTATCACAACTGTTATTTTTCTATCAGTCGGTGCCTCGGCAAGCCACCGTTGCATATTTCTAAGCTGTTCAGGAGTTTTGTTAAGTTTTTCACGTAGAGCATTAGCGGTGTTTTTGACCTCATCGATGCGAACTAACCTTTCTTTCCCAAGGTATAACACATCCACGTCGGGTACAGGATCTGTTCTTACTCTCACCGAGCCTAAAACGTACTCACGTCCTTGAGTAGCACCCAGTATAACTCCCGAATCTACAGCTACCTCACCTGTACGAATTAAACGGTTGGGATATCTTAGCTCTGCTAAAACCTCATCAAATCGATTTGAACTGTTGGCTGAATTAAGTTGGCTAATAACTCTTTGTAAATCGTCCTGAAAAAATCTCTCAGAGTTTAAAGCTTCTGATAAATTTACACGTACCTGTTGCATAAGATCTAAGGATATATCTGTACGATTAAGCAGTTCTGCCAGATGTTGTGGATTTGCAAACCTACGTATTCGGACAGCTTCAAAGAGCTGTTCATCCGTCAAATTCCTACTACTAGGGACAGAATGGCTGTCTCCCATTATCTTCAATGCTTCTAGTCGTTGTGACTTCAGTTGATCCTGAGTCACAAAACCAACTACAGGTATAATCTGTCCATTGTGATTTAGCTGTCGTTGTAGTGTCTCTAAAACATCATTGATTCTATGACAGACTTTTACAAACGTCTGCTTCGGTATTTGTTCACTTACCGTTATGACTTGGTAAACTTTCTTTAAAACTTTTTGCTTTTGTTCTGTAATTGAACTAATTTCTAAAATGTTTAGAGTAATACTCTTAAGTTTACTAGGAAAATTTGCCCAATATTTGTTTCCTTGCCTGCTGCTCATTCTTCTCAGTTTTTGAAGAATATTGTAGAATGAAACGATGCTTTTTTGGCAGTTTGTAAAACATACTTGTCAAAGAAAGGGCAGATTTGTGACTATGAAAATCTTAAATCATACTAAATTCGCGTCTTGTACCCCCTTTATAATTTAGTCCGTGCAGGCGGGGGGCTTCGTTTGTATAGTCGCGATTTCCAATCGCTGGGCTAAAAGGGGTTAGAAAAACGGATTTGGTATCATTCGTAAAAATTTAGATCCCCGACTTTTCGTCAGTATAAAGACGCGCCATGCGCTACAGAACCTCATGCATCACTTCATTATTTTCTCGAATATCTGTCTCAATTTCGTCTGGGAAGGCGCACTCATCGCAAAAGTAGAAACGCGAAATTTCGTGTCTCTACAGCGTCTAGACTTAGAGCGTGAGGCTATCATTAATTAAACTTTGCTAGTAACCAACGAGTAATAGCTCCATCATCTTCACTTAGAGAACGCACAAGAGCTTCCTCAACCAAGGCAATTTCCAATCCCGGCAGTACTTGAGATTCACGAATGGGGGTAGTTTGTGTTGCTAACAATGAATTTGCAATTACCTTCCCTGCACTGACATCAACTACCCAATACTCTTGAACTCCCAGGCGTTGGTAAAGTTTTTGTTTACGCTCAGTATCGTCTTCTAGAGACGAAGCGGCAATTTCTACAACTAGCGTGGGTGGAGTTAACTCATTGAGATTTACTGGAGCATTATTTCGGGGAGGAAGTTGCAAATTTGTGCCAATATAAAAAGCAATATCAGGCTGAGATTCACGAACTCTAGCTTTTCTAAAGCTAGTATTCGTTAGTCCTATCACTGGAATATTCTTGATTGTTGCATATAAAATGATAACTGTTGAAACAATAGTGTTATCTCGACCATGTGCAGGACCTAGTGGTGACATCTCAATCCTCATGTAACCGTCATCATAGTAAAATCTAGCACCTTCCAAGGTGGGGTCATCTGCAAAGGTCAGAAAATCTTCCCAAGCTGCCTCTACCCAGGTATCTGTAGGAACAGTATCTATTACTGGCGCTTGATTAAGCATAATTGGGGAACCTGCATTGTGTTTTTGCTATTAAACTTAGTTTAACAATGCTTCACCATGACGATAAAGTTCACGAGCATAGTCAGTCCAAGTTCCTTGTCTCCAATAGCGAAAAACAACTAAGTTGTAGTAATAATTTATACAATAGTGCTTCTTGGTAGTCGGCACGCTTTGTCACTTCCGGATCTTGTTGTACTAAGCGATCGCATTTCAACAGCAGCATGAATCTTACTCCCTTTGCGCCATAAAATTACCGATTCTCTTCTTCTCTTTCTTCGTGCTCTTTGTGCCCTTGTGCGGTTCATTTAATTAAATAATCTTTAAGCAGGATAGGAGTAAATCAACCTGAAAAGGAGAAAAATTTAGTCTAAACTCCACTCAGGAGGCGGAGCCTCTAAAAAAGCATTCCCAGGCGGAGCCTGGGAACGAGATGAGAGGTGGAACTGGAGTTTGATTAAGCTGTAAACACCTCTATAGGTAAGCGTTTGAAGGAAAGACGCTCATTCTCGATATCGACAAAGATGGTATCGCCGTCATGAAACTCGCCACGCAAGATAGCTTTGGCAATTTGAGTTTCTAACTCTCGTTGAATGGCTCGCTTCAGGGGTCTTGCTCCAAACACTGGGTCGTAACCAACATCAGCTAAAAAGTCAAGAGCAGCATCTGAAAGTCTGAGAGACATCTTACGATCGCTCAATCTTTGGCGCAATCTATCGACTTGCAACTGCACGATTCGACGCAATTCTTCCTTATGCAATGGATGGAAGAAGATAATCTCATCAAGGCGGTTGAGAAACTCAGGACGGAAACTATTTCGCATTGCTTCCATAACCCGGTGGCGCATTTCATCATAACGCGAGTCATCACCTGCGACATCCAAAATGTACTGCGAACCGATGTTACTCGTCATGATAATGATAGAGTTCTTAAAGTCCACCGTATGACCTTGAGCATCAGTCACGCGACCATCATCAAGAATTTGCAGGAAGATGTTAAAAACATCAGGATGAGCTTTTTCGATTTCATCAAACAAAATCACAGCATAAGGACGACGCCGAATAGCCTCTGTCAGTTGTCCTCCTTCTTCATAACCCACGTATCCCGGAGGCGCACCGATCAAACGAGAAACAGCGTGTTTCTCCATGTACTCGGACATATCAATCCTAACAAGCGCTTCTTCCGTATCAAACAAGTAAGCAGCAAGTGCTTTCGCTAATTCGGTTTTACCAACACCTGTAGGACCGAGGAAAATAAAGCTAGCAATGGGACGATTGGGGTCTGCAAGCCCAGCACGAGAACGTTGAATAGCATCTGCTACTGCTGTGACTGCTTCTTGTTGTCCGACAACTCGATTGTGCAGTTCATCTTCTAAATGCAACAGCTTTTCTTTCTCAGATTCCACCAACTTGCTGATAGGAATTCCCGTCCACTTAGAAATCACTTCTGCAATATCAGCTTCGGTGACTTCTTCTCTCAACAGAGATTTTCCACTTCGTTGTGCGCGAGCCAGGTCGCTTTCTGCTGCTTCTAAATCGCGATGCAAACTGGTAAGTTTGCCATATTTTAACTCAGCAGCGCGGTTAAGATCGTAATTGCGTTCTGCTTGTTGAATCTCTAAGTTAACGCGGTCGATTTCTTCTTTAACAGACTGAATTTTTGCAATTACATCTTTTTCAGATTGCCATTGCGTCTTCAACTCTCTTTGTTCTTCTTTAAAGTCCGCAAGTTCTTTTTCTAATCTTTCCAAACGTTCTCTGGAAGCTGCATCACTTTCTTTTTGTAGTGAGAGCTTTTCCATTTCTAACTGTAGAATCTTACGGTCAATTTCGTCGAGTTCTTCAGGTTTGGAGGTAATCTCCATCTTCAGTCTAGCAGCTGCTTCGTCTACCAAGTCAATGGCTTTATCGGGTAAGAAGCGATCGCTAATATAACGACTAGACAAAGTTGCTGCTGCGACTAAAGAACTATCAGAAATTTTCACTCCATGGTGAACCTCATACCGTTCTTTCAAACCCCGCAAAATAGAAATTGTATCTTCCACGCTAGGTTGATCGACATAAACCTGTTGGAAACGTCTTTCCAAAGCGGCATCTTTTTCAATATATTTACGGTATTCGTCTAAAGTTGTTGCACCAATACAGCGCAATTCGCCCCGCGCCAACATTGGCTTTAATAAGTTACCAGCATCCATTGCGCCTTGGGTTGCACCCGCGCCGACAACTGTATGAATTTCATCAATAAATAGAACTATATTGCCGTTCGATTCGGTAACTTCTTTTAAGACTGCTTTTAGACGTTCTTCAAATTCACCTCGGAATTTTGCACCCGCAATCAAAGCACCCATGTCTAGAGCGATGAGTTTGCGGTCTTTTAAAGACTGAGGAACATCACCAGCTATGATACGCTGAGCCAATCCTTCAGCGATCGCTGTTTTACCAACACCTGGTTCCCCAATCAGGACGGGGTTGTTTTTGGTACGACGTGATAAAATTTGGATAGTGCGGCGAATTTCATCATCACGTCCGATCACTGGGTCAAGTTTACCTTGACGGGCTGCTTCTGTCAGTTCGCGCCCGTACTTTTCCAGTGCTTGGTATTTCCCTTCTGGATTTTGGTCGGTCACTTTTTGATTCCCACGAATTTGTTTAACAATATTTTTAACTTTTCCTTCGTCCAGCCCAAATTCTTGGAATAACCCTTTACCGAAGCGGTCATCTTTAGCATAACCTAGCAACAGGTGCTCGATGGAGATGAACTCGTCCTGAAACTCCTTACGATACCCATCTGCTCGATCGAGAAGCGTATCCAAGCTGCGTCCCAAGTAAACTGAACTGCTACTACCAGAGACTTTAGGCTGACGTTGAATGAATTGTTCGGTGCGATCGCGTAGTTTTTGCAGATTGACACCAGCTTTTGTGAAAACACCATTAGTGAGTCCTTCCTGGTCTAACAGTGCTTTCATCAGGTGTTCGCTTTCTATCTGCTGTTGTTGATACTGTTTGGCAATATCTGGAGTGTGCGCGATTGCTTCCCAAGCTTTTTCTGTAAATTGGTTTGGATTAGTTGGTTGCATAAGCTTTAATTCCAGGAAAGAATTACTCTAGGCTTGTGTTTAAATTTGCTAAGAGCGCAGATAGAACAAAAATATAGTTTGTTCTTATGCAATCATTGTAAAAACAGGGGTGTTAGTCGCTGGATCGGAATTCACGTCCTTCCATAGTCGTATTACCGTCCATCTGTCCGTTCAGGTTCATCGTGATAATGAGGACTTACGCATAGCCCCCCTTTTTAAGCTACACAATAGTTATTATTTGCACTATCTTATATGTTTAAAGGTCAGGAGATTCATCAGAAGGCTCATTAAGATTGGAAGATTCTTGAAGAAGTTCATTCCAGTTATTTGGAGGATATCCCCTCTCAAGCATTCTTGCGAAGATGCGATACGGGTCTGTCTTAACTCCGGCTTTACGAAGTGACTTCTCATCATTGACCCATCCATAAATAATGACTTGAGAAGTCATGTTGTAACGAAAGAACAAACGAAACCGTTGATGGAACTTTGCTCGAAACCAATACTTTTTGTCTTGTCCCAACGTAGTACCTTGTCGAAACTCTTGTGCAGTTGGATCGAGAGGAATCCGTCTGTAAACAAGCTCTTGAATACTTTTAAGCAGCTTTGTACTTGGATGTAACTGATATTTCTCAGGCTCTTGCTTCTCAAGCTCTTCTACGGTAGTAATTAGCTTGTTATATTGCTCAAGAAAAGCAGGGTGAGCCAAAAGTGTCCATCCGTTGACTTTCATGCAAACACAAAATCGTCAGGTAACTCTTCGTCAAGATCTGTTTTCATTCCTGTCGTGAGGTTTTCACCTCGACGGAATAAGTCTTCTGGAAGCAGTTGCAAGATCTCTGGATTGCCAGTCATATCGCAATCGAGTAAGTCCAGGAAGGCAGATGCAGTAACGCTCTCTTCTATACGCAGAACTTCCAAATCTTGCTCAAAGCGATCGTAGTGCTCTACCTTGGGTGATTGAAGCCTTTTATCCATTCTTTTCCTTGTTTGTCTTATACATAAGTACTGGATTATATTTTTATTTTAGTTGATTTTGGCAAAAGAGTTTTATTAATGTACATACAGTCTCAGAATCTATTGCGTCTTTGCGATTTTTCTTATTTATTCCTCAAATTCAAGGCGACAGACTGCTAGGAAGCTAAAACTCAATTATGAAACTATCCTGCTGATGAAAGTCAGCGTCCGTTTCCGGATGAGTTAATGCCCAGTAAGTAACAGAACCATCTTTATGTTTGATGACAGTAGAAATACCAACCTTCAAAATCATATCTATTGAAATAATTAAATTCAAATTTACACTGAGGACGATCGCCAAACCATCTGAGAGATACTGAACACTAAAAGGAAGTATTGTAAAAGCAGTTTCTTCTTGCATCCCTTGACGGTAACTATCAAATCGGTACACATTCCAATCCCCAGAAGGAGACATATTAAATTCCCAATAGCGATCGCTATTCTCTACCCCAAGAAAAAACTCAAAGCAAGTGTTTTGCCAAAGTTCGTGCTTGCGTGTGGGTTCTTCTGATTCTTCAGCAATCTCGATTTCTGTTAAATCTTCCAGAAGAGCATATTGAATAGTAAATTGATTTTCATATCGGGCGACATTGCCTTTGATTTTCAGTTTGCTTAGCGATTCACTCTTAGAAAAAGGTTGTAGGAAAAATGTTTGCTCTTTCATCAAAAAACCTCATAGAAAACTGGTCACTGGTCAGGTGGTCACTGGTCAGGTGGTCACTGGTCAGGTGGTCACTGGTCAGTTGACTCTTGCAACTCAATCCAAAATCGACTTCCTTGACCGAGAGTAGATTCAACACCTGCTCGTCCTCCGAGACGTTCTGCTCCTTTTCGCACAATAGCTAATCCAATTCCAGTTCCTGGGTAAGTTTCAGTACTATGTAGTCGCTCAAACACACCAAAAATTTGCTCCTGATAATTTGGTTCAATACCAATTCCGTTATCTTCTATCCATAGACGCACTTGTTGCAATGATGGAGAGGAATCTTCGCCTGATTCCCTTGTTTCTTTTAGTTCTATTGTTTCCGCCCAAACTCGAATATATGGTTGAATTCCTGGTGTAATAAATTTAATTGCATTTGAAAAGAGATTAACAATAATTTGTACTAAAATTGGGTGATGTCCCATAACAATAGGCAAGTTTTCAGCGCTCGCAATTTGAGCTTGGCGCTCGCGTAAATCTGTTGCTAATTGCGAGCGAGCATCTGCTATAACTTGAGCCAATTGCACAGGAGCCAACTTAATCTTCTCGCGACTGAGACGGCTGTAGGCTAACAGATCGTGAACTAACTCGCTCATGACCTCAGTGCCGCGAAAAATATGTTGAATATATTCTCGAGCTGTTTCATCTAAGCGATCGTCATAATCTTCAGCTAAAGCTTGAGCAAACCCTTGAATACCTCGTAACGGTGCTCGTAGGTCATGCGCCACAGTGTAGGAAAAAGCCTCCAAGTCTTTATTCACCTCTTGAAGTTCAATTGTACGTTCTTCAACCCGTTGTTCTAAGGTGATATTCAGTTGTTGAAGCTCAACTTCTGCCATTTTACGGGTTGTGATGTCGGTATGAACGGCTATGTACTGATACGGTTTCCCAGAGACATCTAGAAACGGCACAATTGTGGTAGCAACCCAGTAGAAAGTACCATCCTTGGCGCGATTTTTAATTTCTCCTTGCCATACCTGTCCGCGAGTAATAGTTGCCCATAGATGTTGAAAGAATTCTTTAGGGTGATAGCCGGAGTTTACAACACGATGGTTTTGTCCGATCAATTCTTCTCTTGAGTACTGTGAAAGCTCGCAAAATTTGTCGTTTACGTATGCGAGCGTTCCTTCAGTATCAGTAATGGCAACAATTGAGGAGCGATCGAGAGCAAACTTAAAGTCCGCCAAGTCTTTGAGCGTTTGCTGTAATGCCATCTCTGCCCGCTTGCGCTCGGTAATATTCAAAAACGCGCCGATACTGCCTCTTACTTTTCCGCATTCGTCAAAAAGCGGGGCGGCGTACTCTAAAAGAGTTAAGGCTGTGCCATCATTCCAAACCACATCAACCTCTAAATCCCGAACTTCTATCCCAAGAGCGGCTGCACGCTGTAAGGGCAGATCTTCTGAAGAAAGTTCCTGACCTTCACAATAGACCTTAAAGTTTTTTGGTCGCTCGTCTTCTGGCGCACTTAAAGAAGCATTTACAGTAGAAGAAATAGATAACATTTGAGCAAATGCTGAGTTGACCCGAATTTTTTTGCATTGGGAGTCTTCAGCGATGCCAACACCAATGGGAATAACCTCTAATAAAGTCTGAGATTCTGCTAACTGTCGTTGGAGTTCCTGATTTAAATTCAGAAGAGCAGAATGCATTCGTTCTTCGCTCTCGCGCAAGGCAATTTCAGCTTGTTTGCGAACGGTGATATCGCAATTCACTTCTAAAAATCCGGTTGGGTTTCCTTGCTCATCCCGTATTAAGACTTGACGGCTTTCAACTATTAATTGCCGACCATTTTTACAGGTACGAATTAACTCACCTTGCCAGCTTTCTTGTTGTAACAACGTGTTATCGAGATTTATACTTTTCGGATTTTGAGTTTCTAGTAAAGTATCAGGCACAAGTCCAATTACTTCTTCCCGCATCCAGCCATACATGACTTCAGCGCCACGATTCCAATAAGTAATCGTACCTCGTTCGTCTCGGACAAAGATTGCTTCGCTAGATAATTCTAAAAGTTTAGCCTGTTGCTGCAAAACTCGTGCTTGTTCTGCAAGCTGCTGTTCGGCTTGTTTGCGCTCGGTCACATTTCCTACTTTATTGTATGGTGTTTTACCATAACTTTGTTTCACTGTACCTTCCCATTCTATCTAAGCCAGACACCCACGGGCAATAGAATAACCCACAACGAGGGAATAAAAATAATTCTTTTCCAATGCCCCATGCCCATAGCCCTATTTTCAAGATAAGCTCCGAACGCTACTTTCGAGTTAATAACTTCGCATCTTGAATAATTTTACGAATAGCTATTTCCTGAGATTCAATACTCTCTGTCAGTTTAAATTGGACAAGTGCTCTATTAAGGTTGTGTTCTGGATACTTAACTTTAAAGTAGATATTTCCTGCTAAATAATCAGCAAAAAATCTTAACCCCAACTCAAAGGAAATGAGACGAATTGCGTCATACATATATACGTAATCCTCCTCAAGAAGAAATGTTTTAGCTACAAAGAGATACCCCTGAAGAATTCCTTGGCATAAATCTGTATCAAAAGAAACTTTTTCCCATTCTTCTGTTTCTTCTCCAGCTAAATTGCAACCAGAGCGCAAGCAGTCTCCAATGTCGTAATGCACGAGACCGGGCTTTACAGTATCTAAGTCTATCACGCTAGCAGCTTGCTGAGTAGCAGTATCAAACATAACATTGTTAATTTTGGGGTCGCCATGCATAAGACGTAGTGGTAACTCACCTGTCGCTTTAGCCTTTTCTAAAACTTCTGCCCAAAGTTGGCGATCGCTAATAAACTGCAAGCAATATTCAACTTCAGGTGATTTCTGGGGATGAGCTTTTGCCAACACTTGGTGGTAATGTTGGAGATACAGGGGAGTGATGTGAAATCCTTCTAGGGTATCAGCAAGTTTTTCAGGGGGCAAATCGCTGATGAGGTTGTGAAACATACCCAAAGCATAACCGATTTCTCTGGCGTGTTCCATAGTTTGCATGGTATCAAAAGACTGAGTACCATCAATAAAACTAATTGCTCGCCAAAACGAGTCGTCAGTATCTTTCCAGTAATCTCGTGCATTTTTTGTAACTAGTACTCTTGGTACTTCCCAACGACGATTGAGAGGAGTACGTTGTAAGCGAGCGCGAACGTACTCAGTAAAAGTACGCATATTCTGCATAATCAGTTCTGGTTGACGAAACACTTGCGTGTTGATGCGTTGTAAGACAAAGTGCTTCTCCTCTGAAGAATCCAAAGTGACCAGAAATGTATCATTAATATTGCCACTACCAAATGCTTGAACAGTCATCACCTGTCCTTTCAAGGCGAATTGGTCAGCAATGGCAGTTAATTTATTTGTGTCTCGGTTTTCTGTCATATTTGAATGAAATCTCTACTCCTGAACTGTTATAGCTGTTAGCTCCTACTTTATGCACTATAAAATCCCTATTTAATTTTTGAAATATAGCGGTTTTCATTTGGGTATAATATATAAAAAGTTATGGAACCGCAGGCTGTAGCAGACGAACGCGGATAAATCTTTACTTTATTCAAGTGATGAGCTATATACACATGGTAGGGTGGGCTTTAGCCCTACCTACAGTACTTCTAATAAACTCTTTAACATTAAGTAAGATGAAGTCGCTCCTGGATCTTGATGTCCTATACTTCGCTCTCCTAAATAACTAGCCCGTCCCTTTTTAGCCAGCATAGGAGTTGTGTCTTGCATTCCCCGTTCGCCCGCAGCGACAGCTTCCTGCATGGCTTGGATAGAATTCTTACCTTCACTTAGAGCTTGTTGAAAAGCAGCGACAGCTCGAGAGAGTACATCCAACATCGTTTTGTCTCCCAGTTCTGCTTTACCTCTTTGAAAAACACCATCTAAACCTGCTTGCAACATTGCTAGCAAATCCCCATCATTTAGTTCTTCTTTGCCAGCGACAGCTGTACTTGCTCTTAAAAAGAAAGTCCCATAAAGAGGACCACTCGCACCGCCTACTGAAGAAATGAGGGTCATGCTAACGGTTTTTAAAAGACTACCGATATCTTTATCTGCTACCGTTGGCAATTGACCTATAACTTTTTTAAATCCACGCTCCATGTTAATACCATGATCGGCATCACCAATTGCCGCATCTAATTCTGTCAAATAATCTTTATTCTTCTCTATCTCGTCAGTAAAATGCTGCAACCACTTTAAAATCTGCTCTTTTGTAACCATAGCTCAATTTCCCCACCGCAAACTTGGTGTTTTTACAGGTGCATCCCATAACCGAACCATGTCGTCGTTCACTTTTAATAATGTTATGGAACATCCTTGCATCTCTAAAGAAGTGATATACGAGCCAATTAGGTTGCGTACAATAAACAATCCCTTCTTTTTGCAAATTTCGGCGAGTTTGCGATAAACAAGATACAGTTCGCTCAGAGGAGTCCCACCCATACCATTGACAAAAGCTAGAACGCGATCCCCGTTCTGAAAAGCAGGATCGATAAGTTCTACATCTACCCATTCATCTTTCTCTTCATCCCATTCCCTCACTGTACGACTGTAAGACGTATCCTCAATAATAGATAGTGCCAGCATTTCTGTTATCTCATCTACGGGTACGAAAGCTCTACGTTCTCTTCCCGGTTCGCCGTGGATACCAATACCCATTTCTATTTCGCGATCGCTCAGTTCAAAAGTTGGCATCCCTTTAGCAGGAACTGTGCAAGAACTGAGTGCGATCCCCATACTACGACCATTCAAATTCACTTGGCGACACAAATCTACAACTTGTTGTAAATCGTATCCTTCTTGTGCTGCCGCACCACAAATCTTTTCTGCCAGTACCGTTGTGCCTACACCCCGGCGTCCCTGAGTATATAAGCTATCTTTAACTGCTACATCATCATCTATGAGAATATTTAAAACTCGAATCCCCTCACTTCGGGCTAACTCCGTTGCCATTTCAAAGTTCATGATATCCCCACTGTAATTTTTCACAATGTAAACGATACCAGCCCCTCCATCGACTTTTTTAGCAGCTGCCAACATTTGGTCGGGGGTAGGAGAAGTAAAAACCTCACCAGGACAAGCAGCGTCTAACATTCCTAGACCGACAAACCCTGCGTGCATTGGTTCGTGACCGCTTCCCCCACCAGAAATAATTGCGACTTTCCCAGGTATTGGTGCATCGACTCTATAAACAAAAGTAGGGTCATAGTCAACTTTGATGAAATCGGAATGAGCTTCTGCCATTCCTTGTAAACTTTCGCGGACAAAATCTTCAGGTTTATTAATAAGTTTTTTCATGGTTTAACCATTCTTTATTTATAAGTTTCTAAAACCTAGAATAGATCGTTCTTGCTCTTTATTGATTTATGAGAGCTTTATCAAGATATGTAACAGTCACAGATTATTATTAAGAAATGTTGCTGACAGTCGATCCCTTTGCTAGTGTATGCCTATGCAGTTTGTTCTGGTAAACACTCGTATTTAGCAGAGGTGTTATCCATGGTCATTGTCTTACAGAATTGAGTTTCTTACTATTAGGGTTTTCTGCAATTGATATCTCGATTGCAAGTATTTTCTATCTCTCTCGACGATAAGTGCATTCTTTGAGAAATTTTTCAACTTGCAAAGCATGCACTAACGAGAGTGAGACTTTCACTTTGTAGGTTTTAACTATGAATATTCGAGACAAAACAGTTCTGATTACTGGAGCCTCCCGAGGCATTGGGCGAGCGATCGCAATTGAATTGGCAAAGCAAGGAGTCAAATGCCTTTTATTAGTGGCTAGAGATACGACTCGATTAGCTGAGGTGGCTTCTGAAATAGAAATGCTTGGTGTGAAAGCACATACTATGGCTTTAGATTTATCTCAAGTTGTGGAAGTGAATATTGCGATCGCTCAAGCTTGGCGGAATTACGGACCCATTGATGTCCTTGTCAATTGTGCTGGAGTAGCCTATCAAACACCTTTCCTCAACTCTCGATTGTCTAACGTACAAGCAGAAATCTCTGTGAATCTTATTGGTATGTACACTATGACTCGTCTAGTAGCTAGACGTATGGCTGTACAACGTTCGGGGAATATTATTAACGTTTCTAGTTTGATGGGTAAAGTAGCTGCACCAACAATGGCAACCTATTCAGCTACAAAATTTGCAATTCTAGGCTTCACTCAGGCTTTGCGAGGCGAACTCGCACCATACAATATTCGAGTTGCTGCTTTGTTACCATCTTTAACTGACACCGATATGGTGAGAAATTTAGATTGGTTTCGCTGGGTCATACCTATGACTCCCCAACAGGTGGCTCAAGCACTTGTTAGAGGTCTACAAAGAGATTCGCCTGAAATCTTGGTAGGATGGCAAAGTCACATTGCTGTGTGGTGCGATCGTCTTGCGCCTTGGTTCTTGGAAAAAGTATTACAAATGGCATCTCCGCTCTCTCAAGAAAAACAAGTGCGCTATCAAAGATGGAGAAATGCTAGGTAATACTGTTTCTCCCTAATGTTGGTGTGACATTTAAAGGGTTGGCAATGCCAACCCCAACTCTAGGTTGATTTTTTGGTAATTTATGTTACAATCTAAAACGCTATTAATTTTGTCCCCTAGTATCGTAAGTCATAATCTCGATCGAGCAACGGCATAATAATGAATACTTGCACCGATCGTTTGGTCAGTTAAAAATTAAATTTGGTGAATGCACGCGGGGAGATTAACGTGAGTGAAGGGTTCGATTACGATTTAGTGATTTTAGGCGCTGGAGTGGGCGGACATGGTGCTGCTCTACACGCCGTAAGCTGCGGTCTCAAGACAGCGATTGTCGAAGCGGCTGACATGGGAGGAACTTGTGTTAACCGAGGCTGTGTCCCATCCAAAGCACTGCTAGCAGCATCTGGGCGAGTGCGGGAATTACGTAATGCTCATCACCTCAAGTCCCTAGGTATTCAATTGGGAAATGTTGAGTTTGACAGACAAGGAATTGCCGATCATGCCAACAATCTTGCGGCAAAAATTCAGGGTGACTTAACCAATAGCTTGAAACGCCTGAAGGTCGATATTATTCGCGGCTGGGGTAAAGTCGCTGGAAAACAAAAAGTGACTGTCACAACAGATAGCGGTGAAAAAACTATTACGGCAAAAGATATTATTCTTTCCCCCGGATCTGTACCTTTCGTTCCTCCGGGTATTCAAGTCGATGGCAAAACAGTTTTCACAAGCGACCAAGCAGTGAAATTAGAATCACTACCAGACTGGGTAGCAATTGTAGGCAGTGGTTACATCGGATTGGAATTTTCTGATGTTTACTCGGCATTGGGCAGTGAAATTACTATGATAGAAGCCCTAGACCAACTTATGCCGGGATTCGATCGCGATATTGCCAAACTCGCAGAACGAGTTCTCATTACGAACCGAGACATTGAAACCCATGTAGGAATATACGCTAAAAAAGTGATTCCCGGTTCGCCCGTCATTATTGAGTTAGCTAATTTCAAAACCAAAGAAGATGTAGATGTACTGGAAGTCGATGCTTGCTTGGTAGCAACCGGACGCATTCCTGCTACGCAAAACTTAGGTTTAGATTCTGTGGGTGTAGAACTCGATCGCCGGAATTTTATTCCAGTTAACGATAACATGGCTGTGCTATCTGCTGGGGAACCAGTGCCGCACTTGTGGGCAATCGGAGACGCCACTGGTAAAATGATGCTTGCCCATGCTGCCTCAGCTCAAGGGATTGTTGCTGTAGAAAATATTTGTGGGCGTCATAAAGAAGTAGACTATGCCAGCATTCCGGCTGCTGCTTTTACCCACCCAGAAATTAGCTACGTAGGCATGACAGAAACCGCCGCTAAAGAAAAAGGGAGTGCAGAAGGATGGACAGTAGGAATCGCTAAGAGTTACTTCAAAGGCAATTCCAAAGCCCTGGCTGAAGGTGAAGCAGATGGAATGGCAAAAGTTATTTATCGCAAAGACACGGGAGAAGTTTTAGGTGTCCATATTTTTGGGATGCACGCTTCGGATATTATTCATGAAGCATCAGCAGCTATTGCTAACCGTCAATCCGTTCACACCCTAGCTCATCTAGTCCACGCCCATCCAACACTTTCTGAAGTGTTAGATGAAGCATACAAACGAGCAGTGGCTTAATAAATGCTGAATTATGAATGATGAATGCTGAAAAATTGGCACTTCATAATTCATAATTCATAATTTTCTTTTATGCAAATCCGTCGCCGTCGTCCTAACCCATCTATAGCTGTTTCGATACTGCGGTATCAGGTTGCTGTGCCCGATGCTCAGCCAAACAATATATTAGAGGAAATTGTTTGGCACAAAGAAGAAGAAGTAGATATCATGCGGGAAAAGCTACCGCTACTAGAATTGCAGCGTCAAGTACTCGATGCACCTCCAACTCGTGATTTTGTGGCTGCGTTGCGTCAAGGAAAAACACACCCAGCACTGATTGCTGAGGTTAAAAAAGCTTCTCCTAGTAAAGGGGTTTTAAGAGAAAATTTCGATTCAGTGGAGATCGCACTCAAATACGAGCAAAGCGGTGCAAGTTGTATTTCGGTACTTACTGATGAAAAATTTTTCTCTGGCAGCTTTGAAAACTTAAGTAAGGTTCGCTCTGCGGTAGATTTACCGTTGCTATGTAAGGAATTTGTCATTTATCCTTATCAAATGTATAGAGCACGTGTTGCGGGTGCAGATGCAGTGCTGTTGATTGCAGCGATACTGAGCGATCGCGATTTACAATACTTCATCAAAATTGCCAAAACTCTAAAAATGGTAGCGTTGGTTGAAGTTCATACTCTAGCAGAACTCGATCGCGTCTTAAATCTTGAGGGCGTCACCTTAATAGGTATAAACAACCGCAATTTAGAAGATTTCTCCGTGAATTTGCAAACCACCTGCGAACTTATAGCCGCAAGGAGGGACTTAATACAAGAGCGTAACATTTTAGTTGTGAGCGAGTCGGGATTCCACACCCCAGAAGATTTAGGGATAGTGGAACGTGCGGGAGTATCTGGCGTCCTTATTGGCGAATCTCTTGTAAAATGCCCAGATCCAGGGGAAGCAATTACCAATCTTTTTGCAAAATCTTCATCACCCACTAAATAAACGGTTTCACCAAATCATTTCTGTTTATGTAACAATTTATTTAATGACAAACCCAGTGAAGGATAAAAGCTAAAGTAAGAAAGGTCAATGCCTCGCCATTCCTTTATCCTTCATACTTTACACTTTATCCTTCACTAGACTTATCCAAAAATTGCAATCAAAATATTAATTACATGGAGCAAATTCCTCTGCCTTCACCTGTTCACTACGAACTCATACTGCAACTGCTAGAAAGGCAAACTATGCCTACACTCAACAGCAACCCAAAGCTCAGAAATCAGGTGAACCAGCTCATTATTACTCTCAGAAAAGCCGTTGCACAACAAAAGCAATTAGAAGAAGCATGCCAATCAACCTCTTTAGAAGTCGATCATCGTTGGTCGCTCAATCATCTTAACACCGAACAAGTGGTGACTCCAGATTAACAAAAAACTTTCAAAATGAAGCTCAATAGCTTAAATAATACTACCTATACTCAAACAATTTGCAATTTGCAATTGATTCCCCTGTTGATTACAATTTGCGAATTAATATGATTTTTTGTGGCTCAAACATCTACCAACCAAGAACTACCAACCAAATGAGAAGCGGGTTGAAGATTCTTCGACCCGCTCCTCCAACCTATTAAGTTTAACAAAGCGATAAGGTAAGCAATCAATCGCATTCTGAATTAGCCTTTGTAAAAGGCAGGGCAGATCCCGCATAGTAGATTATCCTCAACGACCATCACGTAACTATGCTGTTTCCAACCAGTCATAGATTTGCTCTAACTGGTCGATGGTAATCAAGCCATACTTCCAAAGAATCATAGGTAAAGGACCTGGATCTTGCTCTCGATGGCGAAGAGCAACTGCTATGCAAGCAGTGGAGATTGCTAAATCTTCCTGCAGAAAATGAATAAACCTAGAATATGTTGATGGCGACACCCTCATTGACCCCCTAAATTGAGAACTAAAGTGTACTTAAGTATATCAAGTAAAAATTTTTCCGCAACCGACGTGTTTGATTATGCTAAATAAGCTTCGGCAAACACGTGTATTGGTTTCCTAATATTCTTGAAAAAGAAGGCTTGTATTAACTCAAGCTCTTGTGCCACTAAATTTTGAGTTTCAAATAGCACAAATTCTTGTTCAATTCAGCTTTATTCTTTTTACCCTAGTACCCCAGTTAACTACACCTGCACTAAGAAAGATTCCTTAGATAATACTCCCTTACTGACTACACTTTACACTTACGTCAAAAGAAGTATCTTTTGCAGCCTAGCGTGAAATCTATCATTAGATCTAAGGACAACATTGCTTACTGAATTGCATTGTATCAAATATTAGTCTTATAGAAAGTCTCTTTACAGATACGTAATACTTTTTTTACAATTACTTCAAATCTGGCTGGAAAATAGGGCATTGGGCATGGGGTATTGTATTGGAAACTATAGCGGTTTTCATTTGAATTCAATACAGTTCTTGTGGGGCGGGCATCTTGCCTACCTAAAAAGCTTGAAAACAGGGCGTAGGGTGGGCATTACCTACTAACATTGAACAGTTGGCATTGCCCACCCTACAAAAATTGGTGAAGATTATTTTACCGAAGAACCAGACTTAAGAAACTCGATTTTGACGCGAGATCCTGGTTTCAAACCAAGTTCAGATGCTCGCCTAGAACGGAGTTCAATAACTTGGTTAACTGGTGTTTCGGGACTATAGCTAGGACAAGGCATAGTGTTACAAGGAGGTACGGAAACAGCAACGTGTTTTACAACACCATCAAGTAGAAAGACCATATCCAAAGGAACGGGTACATCCTTCATCCAAAAACTTGCTTGAAACGCTGACGGAAATTGAAAGAGCATTCCTCTATCGTTAGATAAAGCAGGTCGAAACATCAAGCCCATTGCTTGTTCTTGAGGTGTCCGTGCTACTTCCAATTGAATTTTTGCACCATTAGGAACAGTTGCAACGGCTGAAATGGGTAACTGTTGACCTCTATTGGTGCTGAGTGACACTTTCTCCCGATCCATTGGTGCTTGAGTTTGAGAACTAGGAGTACTTGTGGGCGACACTGCTGATGTTTGAGTAGAACAACTCATCAGCAATACACTCAACATCATTGATAAGACGCATAGCCAATTTATCATAACAGCTTTTGTTAGTGGTTAATTGTTAATGGTCACTGGTCAGGTGGTCACTGGTCAGGTGGTCACTGGTCAGGTGGTCAGGTGGTCAGGTGGTCACTACTACGATTCTCTCAACACGTAACCCACGCCCCGGACTGTTTGAATAAGGCGCTTTTGACCTTCATCTTCTATTTTTAACCGTAAGTAGCGAATATATACTTCAATTACGTTTGATTCGC
>NZ_BAACAP010000188.1:0-61223 GCF_045865695.1 Scytonema hankhaensis NUACC26 | reverse complement strand
TTACAGCAATTTGAAAGACTACGACCGCGCCATTGCTGACTACAACCAAGCCCTCAAACTTTACCCTAACTACACTATCGCTTACATCAGCCGAGGGGTTGCTTACAGCAATTTGAAAGACTACGACCGCGCCATTGCTGACTACAACCAAGCTATTCAACTGAACCCCAACTACACTATCGCTTACAACAACCGAGGGTTGGCTTACAGCAATTTGAAAGACTACGACCGCGCCATTGCTGACTACAACCAAGCCCTCAAACTTTACCCTAACTACACTACTGCTTACAACAACCGAGGGTTGGCTTACAGCAATTTGAAAGACTACGATCGCGCCATTGCTGACTACAACCAAGCCCTCAAACTTTACCCTAACTACACTACCGCTTACAACAACCGAAAGATAGCTTATAAAAATAAGGTATCCCCTGAGTAATTCGCTACTGTGTACGCTTGACAAAAATTCTCTACTCTGCCCCCTCAACGCCTAGTAAGGTTCAAACAAACCAAACTCTTGGTACACAACCACCACGAGCTAACACAGATTGACGCAGCAATTGCCACACAGCCGTAAACCAGTTTCTCACCTCCGTTGTTCCAGAACCACGGTATCGACACAATAATCCACATGACAGACGAGTCACACCAGCTAGGGAATGGGGACTAGGGACTGGGGACTGGGAACTGGGGGATAAGAAAAGGGTACGTGCTTTTTGTACCAATTCTTGTGAAACTTCTTGCCCAATATATACCAGACTACCCGTTACTGGTTGCCCTGCCAATCCATGAGGGCTGTGAAAAACTTCCTCGCTACCTGGTAACCATTGCCTGTCAATCCATAGGGGAACTCCTTGTTGCCAAACTTCTGTATGCGATCGCCACTCTCCAAGGCAAAATTTTTCCCCTCTAGCACTCCTTCCAAATCGCGTGATTTCCCAACCTATCCAGCAAGCCTCCGTTGCTAATTCTACCCGCAAATCTTGTCGATATCTTACACCGTTAAAAACGATTGTTTCTTGGGGTAGCCATTCCAAACAAGCACCTGCATCTACTTGAATATCAATATTTTGTCTGGCTTGTGCGCCGTTACTTCGATAAATCTTACTAGCTGCTGCTGTTGTGATGAGTGCTTGGGCTTTGGGTTGGAGATGGATTTTGTATGAGAGGCGATCTCCACCTACAATACCCCCAGCCGTATGTAAGATAACACTATGACAAATTTCTTGTCCTTCTGGATAAAATGGGCGCTGTACCTTGAGTGGTGCTGTGTTTTGGTTGTGGATGAGTGCTGTTTTACCTTGGCGTTGAGCATACACCAAGTCTAGTTTGCCATGCCATCCATTTACAAATCGTGCCGTGGTTGGATAATTAGGTTGATTCACTAACGATTTATGCTTTTTTTGCCAAGATCATATAATCATCTAATACATAGTTTGACTCATACTTCTGACCGAAATGCTGCTGAAGTAGCGAAAACATATGCATTTGTTTGGGTAATTTTTCTTTAGCATATTTTATAAACTCCGCACCTCCTAGAGGAGTTCTCAAATCTGTTGATGTTAAATACTTATACCACACCAACTCTAAACCTAGCTCGTTTGTAAATTTTTTGACCAAGCTTTTTTCTTGCTCGTAATCTTCACTTTGTTTTGTTTGGTAAGCCTTAAATAACTTCTTATCTTGAATAATTAAAATTGCATAGCCTTCAGTCTTTAAGTTACTATAAATTATTTGATTGTAGGTACTTTTTGCTCGATTGTTTTTTTCAACATCGCTAAAAAAACAATGAGAAATGACTAGAAAATCAAAAAAATCCTGCGGTATATTGCTAGATGAAGCATTCCAAGTCAAGAGGTCATCCGTTACAAAACGAAAGTAAGCATTTACTGAAGTTTTTCGAGATTCTATATATCGTCTCCAAAACTGAAGACCCCGAAATTGGAAGGTATCTTGCTTTTCTAAAGAGTAGTAGGATATATGCATTGGTGGAATTTCAAAAAAACCGCTAGTGCTTTGGAGAAACAAAGCTAGACCATAAGCGACAGTTGCGGGACCTGCTGCAACATCTAGGATTTTAATGTTAGTTGGTAGTAAACCAGCTTCATATACGAAAAACCAAGCCAAGTAATTACAATAAACATTTTCTAAAAAATATTTCATAAAGTAAACGTGTGGAGTCAGACTCAAGTTATAATTTGGGTCTTGTCCATTTTTTAAGCAATTAATATCTTCCAAAGCATCTTCAAGTTTGATTAAGAGTTTATTTTCAGGGATTTTGCTAAACTCATCTCGGAGATATTCAACTAGTTGAACTTCAAAATCATCAAATATCCGTTCATCTAAACCAGTACATTGAATTTTGTTTTCATCGTGTTGTACGATTTGAAAAACTTTGTTGATATAAGTAAGAAACTCGCGATCGCAAGTTAATATATTGTGTTGTGTTTGGCTGAATTTTTCTTGTAACTCAGCTTTTTCTAACTTTTGTAATGCTTCGTTAAGTTTAGCGCTTAAATTTATCGTTTCCCTTTTAGATTGCTGTAAATAGCTTTCAGATTGAAGCTTATCTCTAAATAACTTTTCTTGCCATGATAATTTTACGCCTGATGCTTGGATTTCTTCTAAGAACTGCATGGCAAGACGCTTATTACCTTGTTGCAGAGCTAATTTAAACCTCTGACTTCTCCACCAATTAACAATTTTATTATTCATAACCAAATCCAACTTTACCTTCCTTAATTTCTATGCTAGGAAGTTGAAAAACTAATTTTTCCTTAAATCTCATATAGTTTATTTTCTCATTTTTGTACCACCAAGCGTATTTTTGCTTAATTTCTTCAGCTTCTTGGCGGGTGGAAGCCACAAGAGAACGACTATTGCTTGGGTGAAAATCTTGAATAACAACTCTATCTACAACATTGAGTTTGGAAATAAAACTATTTTCATCAACAGGTAAGGTAGGAAGTAGAGGGGTAATTGTGACAGAAATTTTAGGAACAAAACCTTTTAAAGGGTCAATATTTTGCTTAATTTTTAAAACGGCGTTTAGTCTAGCTTTAATACTAGGCGAACGGGGTTCAAAATCTTTTCTGACAGACTCACTTCCTGTAGGAATGCTCATATTAATCCGCAATCGTTTGAACCTTTGTAAGAGATCGATATCTCTGGTAATAATAGGGCTACGGGTTTGAATGACTAGCGTCGGACGGTATTCTAGCATAACTTCTAACAACCTACGAGTGAATTGATATTTAGACTCTATGGGTTGATAGGGATCGGTCACGCTACTCATGTAAATACTAGGAGGTTTATTAGGATTTTTCCGATACCATGCTTCTAGTTCTTTTTCTAAAATTCCAACAGAATTATCTTTAACAATGACCCAGTTTCCCCAATTTTGTCGCATTTCGGGATTGGGGCTAAAAGCAGCAGCATAACAGTAACTACACCCGTATTGACAACCTTTGTAAGGATTTAAGGTAAAATCATAAGCAGCAATAAAACCAGTTGGTTTATTGAGTAAGGATTTTGCATTCTGGGCATAAATATTAATATCACCAAATTTTTCTCGTACTAATTGTGTAGGATTGTTTATACAATATCCTTCATACCGCGCTTTCGGCATTTCTAGACCTGCTGTGATGTATTAATTTAATGATAGACTTACCTAAGGAGAAGTGTTTTAATGAGTCAAGTTGATTATGCTGCTATGTCAGATCGGGAACTGAAGCGGTACTTCCTTAAGCATCGTGAGGATGAAACTGCATTCCAAGCATATTTGGAGCGACGTAGAAGGAATGCTAAGGTTATTGCGAAAGTGGGAGATCCTGATTTCGACTCAAAAATTGAGGCTGCTATTCATCAAAAGCTACAAAACGCTCGAGATTAAAACTTCTTGTCCATCTTCATCTCGTTCAATGAGAACAGAAAATTCTCGCTTACTAACAACCATAGCTAAACATCCTACTTTACAGCTATTTTAAGATTAATATAGCCTTTCCTAATCTGCTGAGACATAGATTTTATCCGCGTCCATCTGCTACAGGCTGCGGTTAATTATTTCTTAGAGTACCTCAAGAAAGTGGGAATCGCTATAGCACATCTTGTGAGGCGAGCATCCTCGTCCGCCTTTTGGAATGTACGGGCGGGGACGCCCGTACCACAAGAGCATGGTATTTGTACCACAAGAGCATGGTATTTGTACCACAAGAGCATGGTATTTGTACCACAAGAGCATGGTATTGTTTATTTACTTAAATAATACTTTAAAAAATTACTTTCAATATAATCTTAAGAACGCCGCACGTTTAAGCAACACCATTCTTTGCGCTTCCAAAGAGTAGCTACAACCCAACCATGTTTCTCCAAAACATCAGCAACAGCTTTAGATTGCTCGAGTAGAATTCCACTGAAAATTCCCCACGTACTGGGTTTAACGATCGCACTAAACTCTGGTGTCAAACTAATAATAACGTCTGCCAAAATATTACAAACAATACCATCTACACGTTGTGGAACTAGTTTTGTTAAAACATCCACACTCCCTTCCGCTACGATTAAACTTTCTTCGCTCACACCATTCATAGCGCGATTTTCTAAAGTCGATTTAACTGCTAAGGGATCGGTATCCACTGCATAAGCTTTCTTTGCTCCTAGTAACAGCGCTCCTATAGAAAGGATACCGGAACCACAACCAACATCCGCAATGACCACATCTTCTTTTGCCTGCTCTTGACTCGTGAAAGATTGAGGCAGACTGCTCAACCGCATTTCTAAAGATTCCAAACATAACTGAGTTGTCGCATGATTTCCCGTACCAAATGCTACGCCAGGATCTAAAAGAATGATCGACCGCTCGGAATTTTCCGGTACTGGTATCCATGCAGGATTGATTAAAATGCGATCGCCAATTTCCTGTGGTTGCCAATATTGCTTCCAACTACTTGCCCAATCCTGCTCGTCAATCAACTCCCAATTCACTACAGGTATGGGAAGCTCCATACAAAGAGCATCTTGTCGCAACCACAGCGACAAAGCAGCTAAATCCAGAAGATGCGCTTGGAACTGAGGCAAATAACTACGTACTAAAGAATAGCTCCCTTTGTGTTCGCTAGCCGTTCCACGACAACCAAAATTTTCCAATCGCCAAAAGATAGACTCTTCTAGCGTCGGTTCGCATTGAATTTGTACTTCCCACCAAGTGTTTGCCATACTATACGAGAGATTGGGTACTAGAGACTGGGGACTAGGTACGCAATGCCCAATCCCTAATCCCCAATCCCTTTTTAAAGTGTTACCGTATATGCATCCCGAATTCCAGGGACTTTGGTAATTTCAGACAAAATCCCATCGGGTAGGGGGTCATCAAGGCTAAGAACCATGACAGCATCACCGCGAACGATTTTGCGACCTACCTGCATACTGGCAATATTGACATTAAAACTGCCTAATAGGGAACCCAGTTTGCCAATAATCCCTGGCATATCTCGGTGCAGGGTGAACAACATATGTTGACTGGGGGGGACGTTAATCGGGAAATCATCCAAGTTGGTGAGTCTGATTTCTCCATCACCTAACAAAGCACCAGTCACAGAATGAGTACCCAGAGAACCAGTCGCTTCTAGATGCAAAGAGCCAGCGTAATCTTGTACCGCCGCATCTCGCGTTTCAATCACGCGGATTCCCCGCTCTTTTGCCTCAATACTAGCATTTACGTAATTTACCCGTTCTCTTAGTGCTTTGTAAAGCAATCCTTTCAAGGATGCCACAACTAATGGCTGGCTTCTGTTGGTTGCGAGTTCGCCTTGGAGTCGGATATTGAGCAATTCCACCCGTCCGCCAGCTAACTGTCCCACCAGGTTCCCCAAGGTTTCTGCCAGCTGCATATAGGGTTTGAGTTCTTCTATGACATCAGGATTGAGTCCGGGGATATTCACGGCTGAACGTGCGGGTAGCCCTAACAACACATCCCGAATTTGTTCGGCAACGTCTATCGCCACATTCACTTGTGCTTCTGTTGTAGAAGCGCCCAAATGGGGGGTTAGAACTATTTCTTTGCCTAATGCTTTTAAGGATGATTCACCCAAGGGTTCCTTCTCAAATACATCTAGTGCGGCACCAGAGATTTTACCCTCTTTAATAGCAGCAGCTAAAGCTTCTTCATCAATGATGCCACCACGAGCGCAGTTAATAATGCGAGCGCTAGGTTTCATTTTTGACAATCTTTCAGTGTTGATTAGATGGGTGGTTTCTGGTGTTTTAGGTATGTGCAGGGTAATATAATCTGCTTGCTGCAATAACAAATCTAGCTCTACTAATTGACAGCCAATTTGTTCTGCCCTTTCAGCAGAGATGAAGGGGTCATAAGCTAGCAGCTTCATTCCCATTGCTTTGGCAACAGCCGCAACATGGGAACCAATTTTGCCTAAACCTACAATACCTAAAGTTTTCTTGTAAACTTCAGCACCAACAAAAGTTTTGCGATCCCATTCTCCGTGTTTTACCGAAGCATTAGCATCAGGAATGTGTCGGGACAAGGATAACATCATCGCTAGTGCGTGTTCTGCAGCAGCGATCGTATTTCCTTCAGGAGAATTGACGACTACAATTCCTTTTCGCGTAGCTGCAGGGACATCAACATTGTCAACACCAACACCAGCACGACCAATGATTTTTAACTGGGTGCCTGCTTCAATAATTTCTTGCGTGACACGGGTTCCAGAGCGAATCATGAGTGCATCGTATTCACCAATGATTTCTATGAGTTCCTCGGGTTTTAACCCTGTTTTAACATCTACTGTGGCAACTTGGGATAGGATATCAACCCCAACTTGATCGATTGGATCGGAGACAAGAACCTTAGACATGATTGCTTATTGTAAAGCTATAGGTATTCCTTGAAGACGGACTTTCAGTTTAAACTGAAAAGAAGATTGTTTTTACTCAAATAATTAAGGTTTCCATGCTCCTAGAGGTTTTTAGATGATGGTACTAGAAGGTTAGTTGTCCTCATACTGTGAAGCATTTCCTCCCACATTGAAACATGGCTGACTTTTTTGCCACTCACTCGGTACTATAAACCATCAATAGTGCGAAAACCTATATCCAAAACCTATAAATTTGTGAAAATTTCTTAGAGATGAACTCTTGAGCATTGACAAATGACCAATAATGACATTCGTACTATTTTTGACCGGATTGCTCCTGTTTACGATCGCCTTAATGACTGGTTGAGTTTGGGACAGCATCGCATTTGGAAAGACATGACGGTGAAATGGAGTGGAGCTAAACCGGGGGATACAAGTCTTGACTTGTGTTGTGGGAGTGGAGATTTATCTTTTGTGCTTGCAAGGCGGGTGGGAAAGACGGGGCAAGTCTTTGGGGTAGACTTTTCTTCAGAATTGTTAGAAGTAGCAAAATCTCGCGCTCAAAGTCAGTCTTCTCGTCCCATAACTTGGGTAGAAGCTGATGTTTTAGATTTACCTTTTGAAGATAACTACTTTGATGCCGCAACAATGGGTTATGGATTAAGAAATGTAACAAATATTCCTCAGAGCTTAAAAGAAATACATCGCGTCCTGAAAAAAGGTGCAAAAGCAGCGATTTTAGACTTTCACCGTCCGAGCAATCCTCAAATGCGGGCTTTTCAGCAATGGTATTTGGACAATCTTGTGGTTCCTATAGCAAGCCACCTGGGAGTTAAGGACGAATACGCTTATATTAGTCCTAGCCTTGACCGATTTCCCACAGGAGCAGAACAAGTGGAGATTGGTCGTCAAGTTGGTTTTACATATGTCACACACTACTCTCTTATGAACGGTATGATGGGAGTGTTAGTGCTTATGAAAAGTTAGTTGTTAGTTGTTAGTTGTTAGTTGTTAGTTAGTCACTACCAACCAACAACTAATAACCAATGAGTGGTTAGCGATCGCTAGCTAATAACTACTAACTACTAACTAATAACTAGTAACTAAATGGATTGGTCTCATCTTTGGCTTTATATTTCTCCCCCTGTTGCAGGTGGAATTATTGGCTATTTTACTAACGACATAGCCATCAAAATGCTGTTTCGTCCTTACCGAGCAATTTACATCGGTGGACGAAGAGTTCCATTTACCCCTGGATTAATTCCTCGCAACCAAGAACGGCTTGCTAAGAATATCTCCAACACAATTATGGGGTCGCTGCTGACTCCAGAGGAGTTGCAAAATCTGGCGCGACGATTGTTGCAACCCGAACGGGTACAAGGTGCAATTCTTTGGCTGCTGCGCTTAGCACTTGACCAAATCAAATCCGATCGCGAGCAAAAAACAGCTAAGATTTTGTCAGGAATATTGCGAGATTTGCTAGGAGAATCTTTACCACGCCTGCTTAAGGTACTAGCACGGCGAGAAGACTTTTTGGAAGCGCAAATTAATCAAATTTTTGACCAGATCTTACTGGAATTTCAATTAACTGACGAACAAGCAACTCGTCTCGCTGATTGGCTGCTACAAGTGGTTATTCCTCCAGATATCTTGCGACAAGCGGTGATTGACTTTCTGACAGATCGCACCATTCAAGCCATAGATGAAAGCTTTCGCGAGAAAACTAGCGGGACTTATTGGGTGGTAGCAAATCTATTTGGCTTGCGGAATACTCTTAGCCGTTTGCGGACTTACTGCTTGGATGAAAAAGATGCTACCAATGCTCGTTTGCAGGAATTGATGCGAGAACTACAAGTGCGCGATCGCCTCAAGAAATTTTTACAAAACTTATCATTACAAAACTTGCCAGTCGGTACGGTGCGACAATTACGAAAAACGACACGCGATAGTGTTCGCCATTATTTACAAACAAGAGGTAGCGATTTACTCCAAGGATTAAGTGGCTCTGTGGATTGGGAGCATATAGCTATGTTATTAGTTAACCGCCTCAGCAGTTCATCTGTTGTAAATGCTTCCTTAGAAGTTGCCAGTAAGGAACTCGCTCTGATTTTAGAGAGGTATTTGGAACGAGATTTAGAAGTTATAGTGGCTCAGACAATACCCATTTTGTCAATTGACCAAGTGATTGTTGACCGAGTAAAGTCTACGTCTCCTGCTGATTTGGAAGCGGCAATTGAAGGAATTGTCAAAAATGAATTGCAAGCAATTGTCAATTTAGGTGGTGTTTTGGGCTTTGTTGTAGGGTTATTTCAGACAGTACTTTTATTGTTTAGTCAATGAACGCGATTGGGGATTGGGGATTGGAGATTGGGGACTAGGAAAGAAAGAGTTATTTTCTTTTTCTTATTACTCGTAGTTATCACGCTTGTGCTGCGCTATTGTGAGAAGATAGCGCAACTACAAACAGAAAAAATTCATCTCAAAGCTTACCTCTTTCTGAGATTAATTCAATTGCGTTCGCGAAGCGGCTACTTTGCAGCATCGCAAAGACTCTACCTCTTCAAGAGATAATCCTGTAAATTTGACGACATTTTCAGGTGTGATGCTATGTCTCAGTAAATTAACAGCAACTCGCCGAACTCCCTCTTTGATACCTTCGGCATAACCTTTGGCATAACCTTTGGTTCTAGCTTCATCTTAAATGTCTTGATAAATAACAGATTCTTTCATGATTTTCTTTTTCAGTACTTTTTTAATCAACCCCTTATCCAATACTAAACTTGTTGTCAATTATTATCTCTAGATATTTGGCTTGTAGCGGCGCTATTGTCAAAAGATAGCGCAACTACAAACAGAAAAAATTCATCTCAAAGCTTGTCTCTTTCTGCGATTACTTCAATTGCGATTGCAAAGACTGTACTTCTTCGAGAGTTAAGCCTGTAAATTTGACGACATCTTCAGGCTTGATGCCGTTTCTTAGTAAATTGACAGCAACTCGCCGCACCCCCTCTTCGATACCTTCATCCCAGATATCTTGATAAATGACAGATTCTTTCATAATTTCCTTTTTCAGTACTTTTTTAATTAACCCCTTATCCAATACTAAACCAGCTAAGATAGCTGCTGCTGCTGCCACATTGCTTTGTTGTCGTCGGTCATCAATCCTGTCTATTTCTCTTGCCACTTGCTTGAGTGTCGCTTCGCGCCCGCCTTCGTCTGCTTGACATAACACTGCCAACGGTAATAAATCTACATACTGTGACAACACTTCTTTTGGTTATTCCCAAAGACGAATGACGTTGAATTCATGGAGAGTGCCAGGAATCGAAAACGTGTTTTTATAAACCTCTTCTGAGTCTGTCTGTTTCAAGTAAATGACCACTTGATACATCCGCTTTTGAGGAAAGCGACGATACCCTCGCACTCGGTAATCTATCATGCGAAATGGTATCTCTTTATCCGGGTTTGTTTGGAACTCCAAATGAAGTATCACCTCTGGCGACTCTAATAGAATTAGTGCATCGGCACGAATTGGTTCGAGAGAGAGTTCGTTTGGACTTAACTCGGTTAAAGCAATTGGTTCTCCAATGAGCCAAGAAGCAAAGTCAGTGGAGAAAGTTTCTGCTAGGAATTTACAAACGTTATCAAACATTCCCACATGTTACCACCTTCAATCCCAATTGCTACTTCTTTATAATCTTTTATCGAAGTAAATTTTGAGCATTAGGGTTTGACTTCTTTCCCCCTCCACTTCTCTACATTTTGAGGTTAATAATCTGCTAGCATATCCAGTAATTTTTCTGGTTCTGATGCTTCTAAAAATAAAGCACGATGGATAGGTCGTAAAAATTCTTCAGTCACTGCTTTATTAAAAAAGGCTAGCAAAGAATCGTAATAACCATTTATATTCAGCACGCCACAAGGCTTTTTATGCAATCCTAATTGCGACCACGTTAAGATTTCACAAAACTCTTCGAGAGTTCCCAGCCCTCCAGGAAGTGCTACAAAAGCATCGGCAATCTGTGACATCATGGTTTTACGTTCGTGCATGGAATTGACAATATGAAGCTGTGTAATTCTATCGTGAGCAATTTCTTTGGCGACCATAAATTCTGGAATAACACCGATAACTTCTCCTCCTGCTGCAAGAGTGGCATCAGCGATCGCACCCATTAGTCCTACTTTAGCACCCCCGTAAACTAAACCTAGCTGTCGTTTTGCTAACAATTCACCTAACTGTTGGGCGGCTTGTTTGTAAGTAGGTTGTGCTCCTCTTCTAGAAGCACAAAATACACAAATGTATTTCACGTTTTGCTTTGCCTCTTTAAAACAACGTAAGTTCAATAGACCTTACTCTCTTCTTGAAAATAGGGAGTAGGGAGTGGGGAGTAGGGAACTTGAGGTTCCCTCTAGAGATAAGGGAAGAGGGATTTTCACGTTAAAACAGCAATATCATATCACAAAGCGCACTAACTTTTCTTTGACAAAGTAGAAAACAAGAATGAACTGAATATCGGCAAAATTCAAGGAAATTTTTTTAATCCAAAATTTATAGCGGTTTTCAGTTGAATGAAGTACAGATTTAGAGGTCATTTATCAAGTAAATCTTAAATCGCCAAATGTATTGTGTGGGTTGGATAGAACTCAACGATCCCAATAATTCGATAAAATGTTGGGTTTCGTTCCTCAACCCAACCTACTGTATAAATCGTCTCTTATCTGCGTCCGTCTGCGTTCATCTGCGGTTACACAACTTTTTTTATGTATTGTACCCAATTGAAAACCGCTATAAAATCTTAAATTCCAAATAGGTCTTATTTCGATTTAGGATAAGCAATGCGTTTGTGGTGAAATTGTTGCCAAACTTGTAGGAAAATTTCCGCAATTTGAGACATTTCTTCTCGTGTTAATCCTGATGCTTCTAGTTGTTTGTCTTGCCACTTTGCTCGAAGTACATTGTTGAGCATGACTAAAGCTTGTTCTGGGGAAACTTCTTTGAGCGATCGCAAAGCGGCTTCGCAAGAATCTGCTAGCATGACTATACCTGTTTCCCTAGATTGAGGGATGGGACCTTCGTAACGAAAATCAGCTTCGTCTACTGTTAAATTGGGGTCTGCTTGCGCCATTTGTTGCGCTTGGTGATAGAAATAAGCAATGTGCATTGTTCCTTGATGTTCTGGAATAAATGCTTGAATTAGTGAAGGTAAACTATGTTTTCTTGCTATCACTAACCCTTCACTTACGTGCTTTTTAATAATTTCTGCACTTCTCCAAGGGTCTTTGACTTCTGTATCGTGTTTGTTGGGACCTCCCATTTGATTTTCAATAAATGCCATGGGGTCGTGCATTTTCCCAATATCGTGATACAGTGCTCCGGCTCTAACAAGCTCGACATTACATTTCAAAGATTTGGCAGCTGCTTCGGCAAGAGTAGCAACCAGTAGCGTGTGTTGAAAAGTCCCTGGTGTTTCAGTAGCCAGTTTTTTCAACAAAGGACGGTTGGGGTTGGCTAATTCTGATAAGCGGATTGAAGTCACTAGATCGAAGAATTTTTCTAAGTACGGGCTTAACCCCAATGCCACAATACTCCAAGCTAAACTGGATAAGGCAAACAATACAGCATTTTGGACGACTGTATAATATGGAAAAACACCTAATGCCGCACTCAGTAGTAATCTAAGAATTAGATAAACACCACCCTGAGTTAATGCGATCGCCACACTTAAAAGCGCTAGTTCCTCACGAGAATGGAGCTTTTGCGCCATGCAACTGCCTAAAATCCCTGCTGCTGTTCCTGCTAAAAGACTTGCTTTACTAATATCTAAACTTATTGGTAGCACTATCGACAGTAGCCCTATGACTGCAATTCCCAAAGAAGGTCCGTAAAAGCTACCCAATAATAAACCTACAGCACTCCAAGTTGTGTGTGGCGTACCTAGAGTTATTGCTAATGGTGTACTGAGAGTGAGAAGTAATATAAGCAAGCGATCGCTTTGCCTTAGTTTACATCGACTTCGACGTTCCAAAAGAGCAAAAAAGCCAACTGCTGCAGTTACCACAATTCCGAGTTGTATCAATCCTTGCCAGTTAATCTCCCGACGGATGAGGCGATAATGCTCCAAAACTTCAAAATCTAATGCAGTAATTTTTTCTCCTTTGCGAACAATTAACTCCCCTTTTCGCACAGTTACCATTACAGGTTTAACACCAGCCGCCGCTTTTGCTGCTATCAGTTGCGTTCGTAGTTTATCAGTTTGTAGATTGGGTTTTAACACTGATAACAGAAGTTTGACAGCTAAAGGTTCGGCTTCTTTGGGTACTAAAGTCTGTACGTGTAAAGTGACTGCATCTTTAATAATGTAAGGAGGAAGCCCAGGGGGTATGCCTTGGGTAAGAATTCTTTGTGAAGTTTGCTGAATTCCTACTTGTGTCTTTGCCCAAGCATCATCTGAGAGGTTAAGAAAGGATGTTGCATTGTAGGCTGTTTCGGGTTTAGCTCCTATCAAGTCTGAAAGTTTTGTATTGGCTTGGGCATACCCTTGACGGACTTTGACAATTTGAGCAATGAGAGAAGATAGGTTTTGCTCTGAAGTTGATAAATAGTAGGTTTCTAATTCTTGCGCGGCTTGGGCAAAGTCAGGATTGCGGAACAAATTGTTAGCTTTTAAATCCTCTGTTTCCAGGTTATGATTATCTTTATTTAATAGCCCTTGCTTGTGCTTTTTAGCGTTGTTTATCGCAAGTAGTAGCGCTTGCCATTCCCAATGAGAACACGATCGCACGTAACGTTGGGTTGATACGGATAAAATAAAAGTATCAAAAAATGGAAAACTTCCTAGAGATGAGCGAATGCTGTTGCCTTCACTCAAAACTTGTTGTAAATTTTGTTGAATTTCTTCACTAATTTGTGGGTTCACCATCAAAACTGGCGCTGAACTTGTAGTTGCTGCTTGGCGCTGTTCTTCTGTTTTTTTCTTGTCTTCAATTCTGGCTTCTTCGGGTGCTCTGATGGTCTGTAGTGCGGTAGCCCCGATTTGTAACTGAGGTTGATTATATAATTTTTGTCCTAAAACTCCTGTCAGGGATAAAACCGCGATCGCAAACAAAACAGGGGAATGTTTGCCATTAAAACAACTTAAAATAATTGTATAAACCTTGCGATCGCGTTTAACCGTTTTTTTCTTTAAATTTACAGAGCTTAACTTTTGGTGTTTGTCTGTCTCACTTTCATCTAACATATAAGACTGATGGCGTAACTCTTTGTACTGTTGCCGCCATTCAACCAATTTCTGGGTCACTGACAGAAAAAATTGCTGCGTTTTCATTTGCTATGACCGCAGTTCCTTACGTTATTAGATTAAAACCAGACCATCCAGATCGGAAACACATTTCAAGCAGATTTATCACAATGGCTCCCAAGGAATTACGATTTTGGTTTTTCGGTTAGGGATTAAATACTAACGTATTATCCCTATATTAATATGCACATTACAGTAAAAAAATTATGGAAATAGCATTAGCGCAGCCGGATGACGCGAGGCGCTGCTATTGCTTGTGAGGACGAACAGTAACTCGACCCCACTAAACTCTTTTCTTCCCCAAACTTATTTGAATTACGAGCAATATCATACACTCCTGACCACACCGCCATAAGTGTGTTTGTTAATCTTAACATATTGTAGGAACTAGTTATTTCCCACTTTTGAGGTAAGTTTGAATCTAAGAGTGAAATTTGCCAAGTCATGGGAATACCTGTTGTGCTGTTATATGCTCCTGATAACGCACCCGTTAGTAAGGCGATCGTTTTTGAGTAACGATTCAACCTCTGTGCTCGTAAAATTGAAAGCCGAAAGTCTTCTATAGTACTAAGAAAACAGTACAATGCCATAGCTATGGCGCTTCCTGGCTTTTCTGCTCTGGTTAACTCAGCTTGTGCGCTGTCCAACCCCGCTCCACTATCTATTAAAGTTTTAACTTTTAATAATTGTTGTGGCAAACTCGTTGATGTTTCTCCCAGAAAGGAAATTGTTTGGGGTATGAGGGTAGCTTGAGTCAGCTTTTCTGTGAGCGATTGAGCGAGCGCGTAACTTACCGCTAGCATTCCGTCTCTTATAATTGCATCGACTTGCCAAAATTCTGAAATCGCCATTAAGTTTTGGCGCAACTTTATTAAATTTTCATGAAAAAATAGCACCACTGGTAAAACGGCGGGAATCACCAACAAATTATCCGCCAGTTGTATCCTTTGCTCTTGCTTGCACCTGGTGTCGCTCTCTTCTAGACGCGAGATTGCTATCAAACTTTCGGTATAAGAGGTTGCTATTTGACTCCAATGCGAAAAATTTTCCGAATGCACGAATGCATCCTCAGAAAAATCTTTATTATTCTTTAAAGCTATGTTTTCCCCAATAATTGCCCCTAAGAAAACCCCATGACAGCGATTTAGAAGTGAATAACGCATAAAACAATTATGAATTGTGAATTATGAATGCTAAATGATTTACCATTCATAATTCATCATTTATAATTCATAATTTCCTTATATGGTCAGCTAACGCTTGTAAACCCAGCGTATAGCTTCTTACACCAAATCCGCTAATTTGCCCAATAACAACTGGAGCTATATACGAGTGATGGCGGAACTCTTCCCGGCGGTAGATGTTACTCAGATGCACCTCCACTGTCGGTAAATCAACAGCAGCGATCGCATCTCTCAAAGCCACACTTGTATGGGTGTATGCGCCAGCATTAATCAAAATTCCATGATATTGCCCCTGTGCTTCATGAATAGCATCTACTAAAGCACCTTCATGGTTTGATTGTCTTGGATAAATTTTTGCTTGCACTTTTTCACCTTCATCCTCCAACATCCGATTAATTTCGGTTAGTGTCAGCGAACCATAAATTCCTGGCTCTCGCTGTCCGAGGAGATTCAGGTTAGGGCCGTGCAATACTAGAATACTCAGGACGGTAGATGACAAGCCTTGCACCTTGTGTTATTGTTATCTACGGCGCGAGCGATCGTCTACTGGAATTGGAATCAATTCCGGCTCTGGCTCTGCAGCTGGGCCTAAAAGGGCTTCTATCAACTTTTGTGCCAGTTCCCTAAGTTTTTCTAGCAGATTTTCTATATAATCCATTGAACTGAACGCTCCTAAGCTACTCATTCAATATGTTTATTATTACACGGAGAAACTGGAGTATCTTTGCCCTTTTGGCTGATAGATAAGTTTCTCCCATACCTATCTAATTAGGTATGCGCCATCTTAGGATGTAGCCTGTATTTTACGTACTCGACGCCCCGATTTTTGGCTGTGTTGCTATTTTATCAGAAAAATTTGGTTGGTGGTTAAACAGTGACCACCTGACCACCTGACCAGTGACCACCTGACCAGTGACCACCTGACCAGTGACCACTAACTAGCTTTCTTTGTTTTTTTGCCAGAGGTGGTTGAGGACTTGGTAGAAGACTTAGAACCAGAAGTGGTTGATTTACTTGTGGTTTTGCGAGTAGATTTTCCAGATTTTCCAGTTGAAGCTTTGGCTGCTAATAGCTCTAAGGCAGAAGCTAGGGACATATCCTCTACTGATTGTCCTTCTGGGATTCGCACATTGGTTTTACCGTGCTTAATATATAGCCCGTAAGGACCTTTGTAGATATTGACTGGTTCGCCATCTTCTGGATGAGAACCCAATTCCTTTTCGGCTGCTTTAGATTTGCTACCTGAAGAACTACGCCCCTTTTTGGGTTCTGATAGTAATTCCAATGCACGTTCTAACGTTATTGTCAAGACATTATCACCAGCTTTTAGGGAGCGATATTCCTTCTCCCCAGTTTGATTGTGAACGACATAAGGTCCAAACCGTCCTAGGTTCGCTTGGATTTCTGCTCCAGTGGCTGGATGCGGTCCTAATTTTCGGGGTAGAGCTAATAAACCAATCGCTACTTCCAGGGTAATATTTTCGGATGTCACTCCTTTGGGTAGGGATGCTTGTTTTGGTTTGGGGTTTTCTTCCGATTTGTCCCCCAACTGAACGTAAGGTCCGTAGGGTCCAATTTTCAGGTAAATGGGTTCGCCTGTTTCTGGATGAGTTCCTATTTCGTCGGGACCGACAATTTTTTGTCGCAGGATTGTTTCTACTTTTTGCGGATCGAGGTCGGCGGGAGTCAAGTCTTTGGGAATTGAGGCTGTAACGACCTCTTCTCCATTTTCTTTTTCTATGTAAGCACCGTACTTTCCAATCCGAACTTTGACATCTAAATTTTCTAGTTCTACTGTTCGGGCTGAATTGGCATCAATTTGGTTTTCTTTTTCCTTAACCTGGGTGTCCAAACCTTTGTCTCCCAAGTAGAACGATCGCAGGTAAGGTAGCCATTGCGCCTCACCTGTTGCAATGTCATCCAATGTTTGCTCCATTTTGGAGGTAAAGCTTGGATCGACGACATCGGGGAAGTACTTTTCGAGCAACTCCGTTACGGCAAAAGCAGTAAAAGTAGGGACAAGGGCATTACTCACCAACTGAGCGTATCCTTTATCAATAATTGTACCAATGATGCTGGCATAAGTACTGGGACGCCCAATTCCTTCGCTTTCTAAAGTTTTTACTAAGGTTGCTTCAGTATATCTAGCGGGTGGTTGAGTTTCATGCCCAACGGCTTCTAATTCTTGGCAGTTTGGGCTATCTCCGACTTTTAAATTCGGTAGAATAACTTCTTGGTCTTCGAGGGCTGCTTCTGGATCGTCAGAACCTTCAACGTAAGCGCGGAGGTAACCTGGAAAATCGATGCGTTTGCCAGAAGAACGGAAACCCGCATCTTCGACTAGTAACTGCACGACGATTTGGGTTTGGCGAGAATCTGCCATTTGGGAAGCAACTGTACGCTTCCAAATCAAGTCATATAACTGTAATTCTCGACCGCTTAGACCCGTTTCTTGGGGGGTACGGAAGGTGCTACCCGCCGGACGAATGGCTTCGTGTGCTTCTTGTGCTCCTTTGGATTTTGTCGTGTACTGTCGGGGTTGAGGGCTGAGGTATTCTTTTCCGTACCTTGTTTCCACGCATTGACGAGCAGCAGCAATGGCTTGGTCTGATAAATGTACTGAGTCTGTACGCATATAGGTGATGTAACCTTGCTCGTACAAACTTTGGGCTGTCCGCATGGTATCTCGTGCTGAAATACGGTATTTGCGGTTGGCTTCTTGCTGTAGGGTGGAGGTGGTGAATGGTGGTGAGGGTTTGCGGGTTACGGGGCGTTCTTCTACCTCTGTGACTTTCCAGGTTTTTTCTAGCAGTCTTTCTCTGAGGGTTTCGGCTTGGGCTTGGTTGAGCAGAACGACATTGCGATCGCTTGCAATTGTTCCTGTGGCTGCATCGAAGTCACTGCCATTGGCTACCTTAACCCCTCCTAGTGTAATGAGTTGAGAGGCAAATGCTGCTCCTGATGTTGAAGCAGGGGGGGTTAACGTTGCTTTTAAATCCCAGTAAGAACCTTGACGGAAAGCACGGCGCTGACGTTCTTTTTTCACCAATAGCCGCACCGCTACAGATTGTACTCGCCCTGCTGACAGTCCCCAAGCAATTTTTTTCCACAGCAAGGGAGACAGAGTATAACCTACTAACCTGTCCAATATCCGTCGCGTTTCTTGAGCGCGAACGAGTTGTTCGTCAATATGGCGGCAATTTTTTAAAGCTTTTTTAATGGCGTCTTGAGTGATTTCATGAAACACCATCCGCTTTGTAGGAACCTTGGGCTTGAGCAATTGGTATAAGTGCCAACTAATGCTTTCACCTTCCCGGTCTTCGTCTGTTGCCAGAATCAGTTCATCTACGTCTTTGAGAGCGTCTTTAAGTTGAGTAACAACTTTCTTCTTATCTTTAGGGATAACATAGAGCGGCTCAAAGTCGGCGTCTACATTTACCCCGAGTTGCGCCCATGCTTCCCCCTTGACGTTAGCGGGAATATCACTAGCTGATTGGGGTAGGTCGCGCACGTGTCCCATCGACGCTTCCACCAGGTAATCGGCGGGAAGGTAATTGCGAATGGTACGAGCTTTGGTCGGAGATTCGACGATGACGAGAGTTGACATGGAAATTACAAAAAAAGAATAGCTGTTCGCTTAAATAATCAATTGAAAGAAATTATGAAGAGCGTATCGGTCTAACTTAAACCATTAGCTCTGGGATTATGCATCTAATCCTGACACAAACCGTCTTTGGAAGTGAAATTTCAGACCTGCTTGCTGGCAAAGCCGATCCCAAGGGGAGAGGCTAGTTTGCATGGGGTTTGAATTTCCAGTTATTTTAATCTTTAACTTACAATTGGCGTTTTTGACGAGTGCTGTTTTCAAAATCCCCCTCAAGGTTCTACATAAGCCTATTGCCAGTACGGGGTGCTGACAAGGAACAAGCACAAATTGTACGAGAAAGATAGCACATTTTATCTGTCTGTTGAAACTTAAACATAATTTAACTTAATGATAGCCATAGCCAATTCGCACGAGCTAATAACTGTTGGTGCAACGATAGCAATGATTCAATAGAATGAACACAGTAGGATCTGAACGTCTCATAACCAAAACCTACATAGCTCATGGATTTTGCTAATCTTGCCTCCCAGTTAAATGCTGGAACCATTTTGCCAGAGGGAATTGTCATTCTAACCCTCTTAGGGGTTTTGATTGTTGACTTGATTGTAGGGCGGACATCCTCGCGCTCGATTGGATATCTTGCGATCGCGGGTTTGTTTGCTTCTATAGTCGCCCTGTATTTCCAATGGGACAACACAGATCCCAGTTCCTTTCTTGGTGCTTTTAATAGCGACGACCTCAGCATCGTCTTTCGCGGTATCATCGCTTTGTCTGCTGCGGTAACGATTTTGATGTCGATTCGCTATGTCGAACAAAGCGGTACTGCTTTAGCGGAGTTCATAGCGATTTTGCTAACCGCTACCCTCGGAGGAATGTTTTTATCAGGGGCTAGCGAGCTAGTGATGATTTTCATCGCCCTAGAAACCCTAAGTATTTCCTCTTATTTGCTCACAGGCTATACAAAGCGAGACCCCCGTTCTAATGAAGCAGCACTTAAATATCTGTTGATTGGCGCTTCCAGTACGGCAGTATTTTTGTACGGGGTTTCGCTGTTGTATGGCTTATCCGGCGGACAAACACAATTGAATGCGATCGCTAATGGAATTGCTACCTACGGATTCGGTCAATCTCTAGGCTTAGTCATTTCCCTGGTATTTGTTATTGCAGGAGTTGGTTTCAAAATTTCAGCCGCCCCCTTCCACCAGTGGACGCCGGACGTATATGAAGGCGCACCCACTCCAGTAATTGCTTTCTTATCGGTTGGTTCTAAAGCTGCTGGATTTGCCCTAGCTATCCGCCTACTAACAACCGCCTTCCCCTTAGTGACCGAAGAGTGGAAGTTTGTCTTCACAGCCCTCGCCGTTTTAAGCATGATTTTGGGTAACGTAGTCGCTCTAGCCCAAACCAGCATGAAACGGATGTTGGCTTATTCTTCCATTGCTCAAGCCGGATTCGTCATGATTGGCTTGGTAGCAGGTACTGAGGCGGGATACGCCAGTATGATTTTCTACCTGTTTGTCTACCTGTTCATGAATTTATGCGGTTTCATCTGCGTAATTCTCTTCTCTTTAAGAACAGGAACAGACCAAATCGTAGAATACTCTGGTTTGTACCAGAAAGACCCACTCCTGACTTTAGGATTGAGTATAGCCCTACTATCATTAGGTGGTATTCCACCTCTCGCCGGATTTTTCGGGAAAATCTACTTATTCTGGGCTGGTTGGCAAGCCGGAGAGTACGGTTTAGTCTTACTTGGCTTAATCACAACCGTAGTTTCCATCTACTATTATATCCGTGTTGTCAGGATGATGGTAGTTAAGGAACCTCATGAGATGTCTGACGCTGTTAAGAATTATCCAGACGTGCGTTGGAATTTACCTGGTTACAGACCAATGCAGGTAGGATTAATTGCAACATTAATCGCCACTTCCGTTATTGGAATTTTATCAAATCCCATCTTCACATTGGCTAACAATTCGGTTGCAAATACTCCTATTTTGCAATCAATTACACATCCAACTGTGAAAGCGGAAATTCCCCCTACCTCAGTAGAAGAAAATTCCATCAGTCTCAACCGTTAATTTTGTTGACACTTAAGTGGATCTAGATCCCCTTATGGTCTTGTGGAACGGGCGTCCCGCCCGTTTTATGCAGGCTTTTCGGCCCGCCCCACAAAAGCGGAAATTCTCCCTAGCTCAGTAGAAGAAAATTCCATCAGGCAGTGCCCACCAAAGCGCAAATGGTGGGCACTGCCCACCCTACGTGTTTGGGTAATATAGCTGGCGGTTCGGGAGTAAAACGGGCGGGACGCCCCGCAGTCGCCTCAACGGGGGGCTTTGGGGTCCCCTCTGGGGAACTCGGGGCCCCCACGGAGTGGGGATAAGGGGCAAGGGGGGAGACCCCCGCACGGCGCTGCTCTCCGTTCCACAAGACTCTTTTTATGTATTGCAGCTAACTTAAAACCGCTATATTCGCTCAGTATTTTTTCTTAGTATTTCAGAACATAGTAATATGATACAAACTTTAACAACGCAAAAACTACTAACCGTTCAAGAATTTCTAGAACAGAAACCTGAGGGTCGTTACGAACTTCATAACGGGACAATTGTTGAGATGGCACAACCCACAGGTAAACATGAAAATGTAACAGGATTTTTAACAATTCAACTGAGTGTTGAGTTAACTCGATTAAACCTTCCCTACAACATACCAAAAACTGCATTAGTAGCAATTTCCAAAGAAGAATCTGACTGTACTTACTCCCCAGATGTATTAGTATTAAACCGTCCTAGCTTACAAAATGAAGAGCTATGGTCAAAATATTCCACAGTTCAATTACCTCAATCCATTCCTCTAGTCATTGAAGTTGTAAGTACTAACTGGCGCGATGACTATTATAAAAAATTTGGTGACTATGAGGAAATGGGAATTCCTGAATATTGGATTGTTGATTATGCTGGTCTTGGAGGTCGTAAGTTTCTTGGCAATCCCAAACAACCGGCAATTTTTGTATGCGTGCTTGTGGATGGAGAATATCAAATGACCCAATTTCGAGGTAACGACCTCATTATTTCTCCTGCATTCCCCCAGTTAAAACTGACTGCTCAACAAATATTTGATTCAGCTTTGTAAAAGGACCTGCAACAGACCAATAAGCGCGATCGCACAATATCAGTATTGGCAAGTGTTTGTACTTCAGTATTACGGGTTTCAAGTTAAGCATCAATTTCGTCAACGCCTTGCTGCACTTTTAAAAAGGCATTTTGCTTTAAATTATCCAAAATCAAGTTACGCAACACTTGATAGCTGTAATAAGCAGACACGCTCACTATTAAAGTCGTACCACCAATAATCAACCTCATTAATAAACTATTTGATGAGCGTTCTTTATCATTTCGCCGATACCACCATTTACAGCAGATTTCAACTTGGTGAGGTACAAAAATTACCCCCCTCTGTCCCCCCGATGCCTTGGGGGGATGAAAGGGGGGTGTACCTCATTCAGATGCAAAGCGCTGTAGTTAAATTTTTCTACTTGGAGATTTATATAAGTTTGCTTAGGTGCTGCGTCAACCACTCCGATTAGGCCGTGCTTGCTGTGGTTACACCAGTTAGATTGCCCACAATTGTGCTGCAACTAACATCTAACACTGTACTTAGATTATTGAACAACCATATAAAGTTATTTCTCTTGATTTCCGAAAAAGCAAATATATTTTGCAGTCTTATCAAATTAAATTTTTCTGATAATTCAGTAAATATATCTAATTATAAATGATTATAATAACTGATATTTTTAATAAAATACTGAAGTAAATGTACAGCTTTAGGCTTGACAACAGAAAACTTATGTATTTTCCACAATGAACAAGCTTTGTCTTTATAATTCCTTTATATAAACTAAGAGAAAATACATTGTTCTACTAGTTATTCATTAAATTTGTAAACATAGAGATTTACGGTTGCGATCGATATTAAAAAAAACAAAAATTCTATAAAAGAAAGTGTTTTGAAGCAACAGTAATTATCTGAATCACTACAAAATATAGGCTGAGTTTAATATTCAAATCCTGTAAAACGTGTCGTAGTTTAGCCATTGTTGTTCAAAAAACAAAAGATAAAAAATCTTGAGGAAATCGATATTGAAATAAGTCATTGTATTGATGGAAAAGGGCATGATGTTGCTCTAGCTTCTTCCGTAAAGCTTGGTGAATTTGCAAGTATCGAATCAAAAGAATAATGACTTTTAATTTCTGGCATTACTTCTTGAGAAAAGGTTACTCCTTGTAAATCTTCATTAGGATATGTCTAAAACCAAAGTGTCGTGTTACTTCCAGCAGTAAGTTGCTGTGTAAGAACGCGATTAGCCACTAGCTATGAGAAATTAGCTGCCACTTTCAATTGTTATTTAAACCCACTGACTTCAGGTTGGGGGAATTTTTCCTGTGTCTCTGTAACAGATAGAGGTTTTAATGACTCAATTAACTTTCCCTAAATTACACTGTCCACTTCCATCTCAAATCAATAAATATGTTGATGCGATGGGTGATTATTCCTTAGAATGGGTGTCGCGCTTCAATTTACTGGCTAAGGAATCAACTTACCGTCGGTTTTCTAAATCAAAATTCTTTTTACTAGCTGCACGTGCATACCCAAACTGCCCATTGGAAGAATTGAAAATTGGAAATGATTGGTTAAGTTGGGTGTTTATTTGGGACGATCTATGCGATTTATCAGAGTTGAAAACACAACCTGAAGCTCTGAAGGTTTATCACAAAAGATTTTTGAAAATCTTAAATGGAGCAGAACTGACAAGCAATGATGTACCTCTAACTCATGCCCTGTACGATCTGCGACAGAGGACGGTTCAAAGAGCGAGCAAGGAATGGTTTCGTCACTTCCTCCTTTGCTTTGAAGAATACTTTCAAGGATGCGTTGAAGAAGCAGCAGTCCGCGCACAAAACATTGTGCCTGACGTTGACACTTATATGATGATACGCCGAGCGAGTGTAGGGGGAAATCTTTTCCTGACAGTCAGTGAATTTTGTAATAACTTCATGCTCAGCGATTTTTTACGAAACCACGATTTTGTAGACAAGCTCAAGCTAATGACAATCAACGTTCTAGCTTGGTGTAATGATGTCTTTTCAGCCTCCAGAGAAATGGCGAGTGGTGATGTACATAACATAGTCTTGGTACTGCATTATCAACAACAGCTTTCTTTAGAAACTGCTCTTGAACGTGCTGTTATCATGCACGATGAAGAAATGGAGTCTCTTATTAGCCTAGAAGCATCTATACCAGTTTTTGGAAACAAACTGGATACAGAGTTGGCGCAATATATATCTATAATGCATACTTGGATACGTGGCAATCTCGATTGGTATTCTTATACCGATCGCTATCAAAGTGTAGAAATGTTGGAACCAGTTAAATACTAAGATACTTAAAATGACAGCAACCATTAGCCAGCGATCGCTACCTTTACCTCCTGGTAACTTAGGTCTACCTTTACTTGGGGAAACGCTTAACTTTCTGTACGATACACATTATGTTGAAAAGCGACAGAAGCAATACGGATCGATTTTCAAAACTAGCTTATTTGGATATCCTACAGCGATCGCGATTGGAGCAGAAACCAATCACCAATTGTTTACCCAGGAAAAAATGCATCTTACTAGTAGATGGCCCGAGTGTACCAAGGCGTTGCTAGGGACGGGGTCTTTACTTATCCAAACAGGTAACGCGCACCAAAATCGACGCAAGATTTTTCATAAAGTCTTCCAACCAAAAATTATAGAACAGTCCTTTTCCAGCATAGAAAGTATCTCTCGCAGTTATTTAGACAAATGGGAACGCATGGGTACATTAAGCTGGTTTCCAGAACTGAGCAAATTCTCTCTTGATGTTGCCTGCAAGTTTCTCATAAGTTTGGATACTTTTAACGATGAGCATTTCAGTAAATTGTTTGAGAAGTGGGGAGATGGTCTATTCTCAATACCAATATCTTTACCTTGGACTAAGTTCGGTCGAGCATTACACTGTCGCAAGCAACTACTGATACGCATTGAGAAAATTATCACAGAGCGTCAGTCGCAACAGCATCCCGGTCAAGATCTTTTGGGGATACTGTTGCAAGCGCAAGACGAAGATGGAAATAAATTAAGTTTGCAAGAAGTGAAAGAACAAGTCTTAACATTTCTATTTGGAGGTCATGATACAGCGGCATCAACGCTAACATCAATGTGTATATTTCTAGCACAGTCTCCGGAAGTTTTAGCAAATGCCCGTGCAGAACAACGACAATTGGGGTTGGAGGAACCGCTAACAGTAGAACGTCTAAAGCAGATGAACTATCTCGAGCAAGTTCTTAAAGAGGTTTTGCGAGTAAATCCCCCTGGTGCTTTTGGTTTCCGCAGAGTCACGAAGGAATTTGAACTCAACGGTTATCGCATTCCCCAAGATTGGACTGTAGTTTACTACTTTAAAAGAACTCATCAAGACACTTCTGTCTATAAACAACCGGAGTGTTTTGACCCACAACGTTTTGCACCAGAAAGGGCTGAGGATAAAGCAAAACCATTTAGTTATTTACCTTTTGGCGGTGGGCTACGAGAATGTCCCGGTAAGGAGTTTGCCAAGTTGGAAATGAAACTGTTGGCAGCAATGTTGCTACGCGAGTATGAGTGGGAACTCGAACCGGGACAAAATTTAAATTTCGTTCAGTTTCCCACACCATACCCATATGATGGTCTTAGGGTTAAGTTTCGTCGTCTTGCTTCGTAGACGTTAGGTCATTGGTCAAGTGTCATTAGTCACTGGTCACTGGTTACTGGTCAGGTGGTCACTGTCTTAGCGGAATTTGGACTACAAACTCTGTTCCCTCACCGGGAACAGAATTGTAAGTTAAACTACCCCTGTGTTTATCCACAACAATCTGATAGCTAATTGATAATCCCAACCCCGTACCAGTACCGACTGACTTAGTGGTAAAAAATGGATCGAAGACTTTCTGACGTACATCCTCAGGTATCCCAGCACCATTGTCAGCAATCCGAATCAAAACCCAATCGTTGTTAACTAGTTCAGTCCGAATGCGAATTGTGGGAGTAGTCATTTGTTCTTTGTCCTTTGTCCTTTGTTCTTCATCCCCTACAAATGACAAATGACCAACGACCAATGACTCTTCCAAAGCATCAATTGCATTGGCAATAATATTCATAAATACCTGATTGAGTTGACCGGGGTAGCACTCAACTAAAGGAAGCTGACTGTATTCTTTGGTAACTTCTATCTCACAGCGATAAGCCAGCTGCCTACGGGCTTCAGCCGTATCGCGTAGCGTGCTTTTTACCTTAAATCGATGGTGCAGAATCATCAAAGTGTTATCGATGCCCTCATGAATATCTACAGGTTTCATTTCTGCTTCATCCAAACGAGAGAAGTTGCGTAAGCCCAAAACAATGTTCCGAATCCGTGAGGTTCCAACGAACATGGAATCTAAAAGCTTGGGCAAATCTTCTTTTATAAAATCCAAATCAATTTCAACCGCTTTTTCCGAAGCGAGAGTGGAAGAATTTGAAAATTCTTGCTGATATATGGTAATTAAATTTAATAAGGATTTCACGTACTCTGTAGCGTGAGTAATATTTCCATGAATAAAATTAATAGGATTATTGATTTCATGAGCAATTCCTGCTACCATTTGCCCCAAGGAAGACATTTTTTCACTTTGGATTAATTGAGTTTGGGTGTTTTGTAACTCTTCTAAAGCTTTCTTTAGATGCTGATTTTTTTCATTGATTTCCCTCGTTCTCTCGGACACTTTTTCTTCTAACGTGCGGTTGTATTCTTCCAATCGCTCGTTAACTCGTGCCAAATTTTGGTAGAGTATGGCATTTTCTAGAGAGATTGCTGCTTGAGTGGTGATGAGTTTGAGAAGTTCCACGCGATCGCGTGTAAATGCTTCTGCTGTTAAATTATTTTCTAGGTAAAGAATACCCAGTAATTTACCTTGGTTGATTATTGGGATACATAAGAGACTTTTGGGTTGCTCGCGAACGATGTAGCGATCGGCACCTAAAACAGGTTTATCTTTTAAATCATCAATGACTAAGATTTCCTGTGTTCGCTTGACGTAGTTAATTAAAGTCACGGGAACGTCACTGCTTGACTCTATGCAGATTGAGGGAAACTCTGTGTCGCTCCCCACACTTGTTGAATTTGAACTGACTGCAGAAACCGTGAGATGCACGTCCGTTGCTACGCGTTCGCCCTTGGCGCAAGCTGTACCCAGCTTATCGCCTTCACTTAAAATGAGAGCACACTTTGAAGCACCTGCATTTTCCATCACCACTTCCATTAAAGTAGATAGCAACTGCTCGAGTTCAATTTCTCCAGACAGAGCAATAGAAGCTTTTACAACAGATGCCAAATCTAATGAATCGGAAATACTGGTATTTGAACCAAGAACAGTTCGATCGGAGCTACTGGTGGATCGGGATGTGCTACTCTCAATAGAGCCATTCGTTCCTGGTTCGGTATTTAGTTTTCCTTGTTGAAGAATTGGAGCAAGGAATTGAGCATAATGCTTTTCCAAATCTTCGACCTTCGCTTTTGCTCCCCAACGAATATAGCCATAATAAGCATCTATTAAATAAATTTTCGCAATTTTTAGTTTGCCCCACTCCAGATAGAACTTAGCAGTTAGTTCGTTCGCAAGAGCCGCTTCATGTACATACTCATTGTCTTGAGCAAGGGTAATTGCTTGCTCGTAACTATTCACGGCTTCAAGATATTGACCCAGAACTCTATACCGCTCTGCTTCTACCAAATAAAATTTATGCAAATAATTCATGGGTGCATGATCTGCCCATTTCTGAATTTTTTCTTGATTAATAGCTACCTTTTCCAGAATTTTTGCTTTTTCTAATTTATTAGCTTTAGGATATACTGCCAGATGTGCCAGGGAATCGTAGAAATTAAATTCAACAAGAACTAAATGCCCGACTGCAACGTCTATATATTTCTCTACGTTGGTGGCATTTTCAACTGCCCGATCGTAATCAGCTAGTAAATAGCACAGTTGAAGCTTGCATAAATATAAATGTACAAGCCCAAGACTGTCATTGGCTTGCTGATGATATGTTATCATTTCTCTTTCATTATAAGACTCACCTATTAAGTCAAATTGATTTTCCCGCTTATTTAATAAATTTAAGACAGTTTGCAGGTAGATATTATTCCAGCCTAACACCATTATTTGATTTGTTTGCTCAATGGCATGGCTGTGATTTTCTATCTGCTGCTGGAGCAGTGAAAGTTCCCCACCCATGAAATATGCATAGTAGGAGTAACAATAAAGAGCATAAGCTGCATATTCTAAACTTCCTGTTTCTAAACTAATAGAATAAACTTCTAACAGAGAAGGCAATATTTCTCGAATATGCTCTTTCCAGAGTCTGATAGTTCCATTAAATCCCATAACAACCTGTGGTATGGTATCTTTAACCTGGAATCTAGCCAACAGATCTAAAGATAGTTTGCCTAATCGGTAGCCAAACTCTATGTCTCCCACAACTCCACAGAGTATTATTGCGTAACGAGTATAGACAAGGGCAGACAGAGGAGAAGTGCCATACTTAAGTGAGAGATTGATTTGTTTAAACACGAGCAAAGGAAACAACTCAGGTACAGCTTGATAGGCAAAACTAGCGACATTAGATAGAATACGCATAGCTGCTAGTGAATGAGGTTCAGTTATCTCCGGGTAATCGATTAAGTCCTCAATACGTCTGCCAGCTAAATTTGATGTAAGTTCTGCCATTTCTAAGTGAATATCCGTTTGGTTGGGGCTATCTGGAAACTCAATACCCAAAAGTTTTAAAAACCCCAGTGCAACATCGATTGCTTGTCGCGGTTTATTCTGTGCTCCATTAGCCTGAATCTTAATCTCATAAACTTTCACTTTATCTAATAGTGTTTTTGCTTGTACCAATACCACTTCTATCAATTGCTCTGCTAGTTCAAAGTTACCACTTAGGTATGCTGCTTCTACGGCTGTTTCATACAAAGCAAGAGTAAAATCATAATTGGTTTCCCAGGTATCGCTTGCTAGTAATTGAATACTGGTAGTTAAATATTGAACTGCAGCCATGTAAGCTGTTGATGCTAAAGCTTTGCGACCAGCAATCAAATTCATTTGTGCCAGTTCATTGCGTTCGCTTTGATTTACAAGCAGTTCTGTTGCTATATTAAACTGATTGACTAAAATGAAAATATTTTCTTTTCTTTCTTCGAGAGGAAGACTGCTGAGCAGCAATTGCCCAATTTTCAAGTGAATTGACTGTTTGCGATCGCTAGGAATGAGAGAATAGGCAGCTTGCTGTACCCTATCGTGTAAAAATTTATATTTGTGTAACCCCTCCTTAGGAATTGATGAGAGTTCGCTGTCATTAACTAATAACTGATAACCTGCTTCAGGTAAAACAAGACCATCAAGTAACGATTGCCATAAATCTACTGCTGTATCGACTTCAGATTTTTCATAGATAATAGCAAGAGTTCTTAAATCAAATTCGTTACCTATGCATGCAGCAAGTTTTAAGACTGCTTGAGTTTGGCTCGGCAACTTCTCTAGTTGAAGCGCCATAAATTCTACAACATCATCTGTGAGAGCTATGGCTTTAACTTCGTTAATATTGTACTGCCAAAGCCGATGAGAAAAATCAAATTTTAATATGGCTTGATTATGTAAGTATTTAAGAAATTGATGAGTGAAAAATGGATTACCTTTTGTTTTAGTAAAAACAATTTTTGTTAGAGAAATAGCTGTAAATTCTTGAAAATTAAGCGTATCATGAATTAAATGAATTAAACTCTTATAACTTAATTCTTTTAAATCAATTTGATTTATTGAAATACCTGCTTTCTCTAGTTCATTTATAGTAAAATACAGGGGATGCATTTGAGAGACTTCATTATCTCGATATGCACCTATAAATAAAAAAGCTCCCTCAGCTATAGTTTGCTTCTCTTGATTCCCGAAGTATTTAGGTCGCTCTTCCAAAGAAGTATTTTGACTGCTCAATAATTGAATAAATTTTAAAGAAGTTGTATCTGCCCATTGTAAATCATCTAGAAAGATAACTAAAGGATGTTCTTTTGTGGTAAAGACTTTAATGAACCTCTGAAATAAGAAATTAAACCGATTTTGAGCAGCAGTTCCAGAAAGTTCAGTCACTAGTGGTTGAGGTCCAAGGATGACTTCGAGTTGGGGAATAACATCAACAATTGCTTGAGCGTCTTCGCCTAAGGCTGACAAAATTTTAGATTTCCACTGTTGAAGAACAGCATCAGGTTCACTCAACAACTGTCTAATTAAATCTTGAAAAGCTTGTAAAAATCCAGATAAAGGAATATCGCGTTGAAATTGGTCAAACTTACCTTTAATAAAGTAGCTGCGCTGACGAACAATTGGTTTGTGAACTTCGTTGACAACAGCCGTCTTACCAATACCAGAGGGACCTGCAACCAACACTATTTCAGATGTACCACTTGTGACTCGCTCAAAAGCTGCGAGTAAAGTTTCTACTTCCTGTTGACGACCGTAGAGTTTTTCAGGAATCAAAAAATGATCTGAAACATCCTGTTCTCCCAACTGAAATGATATGATATTTCCAGTTTCTTGCCACTGCTGAGAGCATCTCTCTAAATCGTGTTTTAACCCGAAAGCACTGTGATAGCGAGCTTCAGCATTTTTTGCCATAAGCTTGCTGATGATGTCTGATACAATTAAGGGAAGATTAGAATTCAGAGAATTAGCCAGAGGTGGAAGTTTTGCAATATGACAATGCACCAACTCCATCGGATCGTTTGTTGTGAAGGGTAACTGTCCGGTCAGGAGTTCAAAAAATGTGACGCCCAGGGAATAAAAATCGCTACGGTAGTCAATCCCACGGTTCATTCTTCCTGTTTGTTCTGGAGAAATGTAAGCAAGAGTACCTTCTAAAAAGTTGGGATTTGTCAGTTGTTGAATTTCTTTCGGTAAGAGACTAGCAATACTAAAATCTGTCAGTTTAACTTCAAGTGTTGTGGGATTGATGAGAATATTAGCAGGTTTAATATCCTTGTGAATGATGCGATGACCGTGTAACTCATGAAGGATAGAGGCAATTTGAATAGCTATGTGAAAAAATTGTCCTAGAAAAGCTATATCTGTAGTTTCTATAGTAGTAACGTAATTTTTTAAGGAAAGACCGCCAAAGTCTTCCAAGACCAAAACATAACTATTGCCATAGCTTTCCAAGCTATAGGGTTTGACAATACCTGGAAAATTGAGGTTTTTTGCGATCGCATACTGTTTGCGAAACTGAGCAATTTCATGAAAAGTCGGGTATTCATTCCGCATCAGCTTTAAAATAACTGATTGTCGGTCTTTCTCGCGAATACCTTGATAAACCAAGGTTTTGCTTCCACAGTAAATTTGTTGAGTTATATAATAGCCAGGAATAGCAAAAATGGGATCTTGGTGTATCAACATTAACATTAAGCTTTGAATGATATACTTGCAGTCTAGTATTCCCCAAACCATAATCTCTGTATCATGTCATAACTCAAAAGTCAGATTTTTTAGATTTCTTACAAAAAGTTAATAATTATTCATCAAAGAAGGGAACAGGGAGCAGGGGTGTTTTTACTTCTAAAAACACTCTCATAAAGTAGTCAGTGTTGGTCACTGGTCACTGGTCACTGGTCACTGGTCACTGGTCACTGTTTCATAGGAATCTCAATGAGAAATTCAGTACCTTTGCCAAGGGTGGAATTACAAGTAATGTTCCCTTTATGTTTATCTACAATAATTTGATAGCTAATCGATAATCCCAAGCCCGTACCGCTTCCTACTGGTTTAGTCGTGAAAAATGGGTCAAATATTCTTTGCTGCACGTTAGCAGGTATACCAGACCCATTATCAGCAATGAGAATTTTTACAGTTTGTTTTTCTGTAGCTAATGTGCGAATGAGAATTGTAGGGATTGGTGATTGGGAGTTTATAATTCCTTGTCCCTTGTTCCTTGTCCCCAGTCCTTCTTCCAAAGCATCAATTGCATTTACAATAATATTCATAAAAACTTGATTGAGTTCGGAAGCATAACAAGTTACGGGAGGCAATTGCCCGTATTCTTTAATAACTGTAATTTCAGTGCGCTCGCGTTTTGCTTTTAGACGGTGATGCAAAATCATTAAAGTATTGTTCATTCCCTCATGAATATCTACAGGTTTCATTTCGGCTTCATCTAGGCGGGAGAAATTGCGTAAGCCTAAAACAATATTCCGAATGCGTGAAGTTCCAACGAACATGGAATCTAAAAGCTTGGGTAGGTCTTTCACGAGGAAATCTAATTCGATTTCAAGAACTTTTTCTTTGATTAACGGAGAAGTATTGGCAACTTCTTGTCTATAAATTTCAATCAACTCTAACAAGGATTGGACATATTCACGCGCATGACTGACATTACCGTGAATAAAATTAATGGGGTTATTGATTTCATGAGCAATTCCTGCTATCATTTGCCCTAAAGAAGACATTTTTTCACTTTGAATCAATTGAGTTTGAGTATTCCGCAGTTCCTTTAGAGCTTTTTTTAAAGATTGATTTTTCTTATGAATTTCTCGCGTTCTCTCAGCAACTTTCTCTTCTAATGTATGGTTGTATTCCTCTAAACGCTCTGTTGCTTGGGCTAAATTCTGATAAAGCATAGCGTTTTCAAGAGAAATTGCTGCTTGAGTGCTAATTAACTTGAGAAGCTCTACACGATTGTGAGTAAATGCTCCTGCTGTTAAATTATTTTCTAGATAAAGAATGCCTAACAACTTACCTTGGTTAATAATTGGTAAACTTAATAAACTCTTGGGTTGTTGAGCTAAAATATACTTATCATCTATTAAAAAAGGCTTATCTTTTAAATCGTCTAGAACTAATATTTCTCGCGTTCGCTTAACGTAGTTAATTAATGTAATAGGTACATCACGACTCGATTCTAAAGGAGTTGAAGGAAACTCAATGTGGATAGGTGTATGAGTTGAAGTAGAACTAACTGCAGCAATCGTTAAATAACCATTCTGATTTTCATGCAAAATGAGAACGCATTTGGAAGCACCTGCATTCTCCATTACAACTTGCATAATCGTGGAAATCTGTTGCTCTAACTGAATTTCTCCAGAGAGTGTCACAGATGCTTTAATAACTGCTTCTAAATCTAGAGAATCTGAAATACTCGTATTCGATCTACTGACAATACTTTGGTTGTTTCTATCTACAGAGAGAATTGTACTACTAGAACTAGTGTTCTTCTCGCTAAAAGATTTGCTATGTTTTGTCTCTTTTAAAATAGGAGTTAGTATTTGAGGATAGTGCTGTTCTAAATGAGTAATTTTCGCGATTGCACCCCAACGAATATAACCATAGTAAGCATCAATCAAGTACGTTTGGGCAATCTTGAGCTTACCCCTTTCTAGATAAAACTTTGCAGCCAGTTCGTTTGCCAAAGCTTCTTCATGAATGTATTCATTTTCTTGAGCTAAGGTAATAGCTTGGTCATAATTATCCATAGCTTGCAAGTATTCACCAAGCACCCGATATCTTTCTGCTTCTACAAGATAAAATTTATGAAGATAATTCATGGGAGCGTGCTCTGCCCAATGCTTCATTTTAGACTGATTGGCTTGAATTTTATCTAAAAATTTTTTCTGTTCCAAATCGCTCAAAGTAGAGTAAATTGCCAGTCTTGCCAATGAATCATAAAAGTAAAAACAAGGAATCATTGTTAGCCTAACTCTTCCCTCTACATATTGTTCGGCTTTAGTTGCATTTTCTACAGCTTCATCATAATCTTGAAATAAATAACAGAGATGGAGTTTGCAGAAATAAAAATATAAAAGTGCCACCCCATCCTTCGCTTCTTGAAAAATCGCTACTACTTTTTGGTCATCATTTGCCTGAGCAAACAAGCATAAGGAAGGTTTCACAGTTCCCAACAAGTTCAAAACAGCTTGATGATAAATATTATTCCAGTTTAAGGCTGATTCTTGATTGATTTGCTCTAAAGCACGAGTGTGCTTCACAATCTCTTCTGAAAGTTTGTTAAGTTCGCTACCTATTAAATATGAAGATAAGCAATAATTACTAAGAGCATAAGCTGCAAATTCTAAATCTCCTGTTTCCAAGGAAATAGAATAAGCTTCCAGCAGAGGCTTCAAAACTTCTTTAAGATGTTCTTTCCAAGGTCTGATGTGGGCATCGAAAGTTTGAATAATTTTACCTTCAAGTTGTTTAGTGTTAAATGTCTCTAACAATTTAAGAGCTAATTTTCCAAATTTATAGCTAGATTCAATGTCTTCTAACACTCCACTCAATACCATTGCATAAGTTACATAAGCAAAGCTAGAAAAAGACGCATTACCGTACTTAAGAGACAAGCTAACTTGTTTAATAACAACTAGTGCAAATAGTTCTGGAACGACTTGATAAGCAAAAGCAGTTACATTAGATAGAAGACGCATAGCAGCCTGTGGAAGTGCTTCTGTCATTTCTGGTAAATGGACTAAATCTAAGATGTTTCTTTCAGCTAGATTTGATACAATCTCAGATATTGCTAGACTAATATGAGACTGATTTGGTTTTTCAGGAAACTCAATTCCCAAAGATTTCAAAAAAGCTAAAGTTGTATGAACAGCTTCTTGTTGTTTACCCTGTGCGCCATACGCTTGAATTTTGATTTCACTGACTTTCACTTTATCTAAAAGTGTGTTTGCTTGTGCCAATACAACTTCTATAAATTCATCAGTCCGATCAAAACTTCCGTTGAGATATGCTGCTTGTGCAGCTAATTCATACAAAGCTAAAGTTAGGTCATAATTGGTTATCCAGCTATCATAAGATAGTAATTCTATGCCAGTGGTTAAATACTCAAGTGCTGTACTGTGTGCTGTTGATGCGATCGCTTTACGCCCAGCTATCAAATTCATCTGAGCTAGTTGTATGCGCTCGCTTTGCTCGATAATCAATTCCACTGCCATATTCAACTGATTGACAACCTCAAAAATCTTTTCTTCTCCTTCTTCTAAAGAGATATTTCTTCTCAACAATTGACCAATTCTTAAATGAATTGATTTTTTTTGATGGTTAGGAATTAAAAAATAAGTTACTTGCTGTACTCTATCGTGTATAAATTTGTATTTAGTTAATTCACAACTGTATTTAAATTCTCCGTGATGTTCAACTTCCAATTCTCCCGAATCTAGAAAAACTTTATAATTAGACGCTTCTGGTAAAACTAATCCTTCAACTAACGCTGTCCATAAATCTGCTGCTGTCTCTAGCTCAGATTTTTGATATACAATTGCCAACGTTTTTAAGTCAAATTGATTGCCTATACATGCCGCAAGTTTCAAAACCTCTTGAGTCTGAGTTGGTAGCTTCTCTAGTTGAAGCGCCATAAATTCCACAACATCGTCCGTTAAAGCTAATGCCTTAACTTCTGCAATATCAAATTCCCAACACCCAATCTGAGAATTAAATTTAAAGATTCCTTCATTATACAAATACTTAATAAACTGATGAATAAAAAAGGAATTTCCTTGTGTTTTGGTAAAAATTAACTGACCCAGAGGGAGAACTGTAGCTTTTTCACAACAAAGCGTGTCGCAAAGCAAATCATTTAAATCGCTTTGATTGAGACCTTCTAAAAAAATCGTATTTATCGTAACTTCTGTTTTGCTAATTTCACTGAGTGTTAAATACAGTGGATGAGCAGTTGAAACTTCGTTATCCCTATACGCACCAATCAGCAAGAAGTAATTTTCAGTGTCATTGCTTCTCTCTATATCCTTAATGTCGCTATCTTCTTTCTGAGAAGAAGTTGGGAGAGACAGTAAAGAATTTGTACTAGCATTACTTGCTTGACTCATCAGTAGCTGCATGAACTTCAAGGAAGCAGCATCAGCCCATTGTAAATCATCAAGAAAGATAACCAGAGGATGCTCTTTTGTAGTAAAAATTTTGATAAAGCGTTGAAACAGTAAGTTGAAACGATTTTGAGCAGAGGTACCAGAGAGTTCGGTGACTGGTGGTTGCTTTCCAATAATGGCTTCTAATTTGGGAATAACATCAATAATAACTCGAGCTTGCTCCCCCAATGCTAACAAAATTTTAGATTTCCACTGTTGAAGAACAGCATCAGTTTCACTTAACAATTGTTCAATTAAATCTTGAAACGCTTGCACAAATCCCGATAAGGGAATGTCACGTTGAAATTGATCGAACTTCCCCTTAATAAAGTAACTGCGCTGTCTAACTATAGGTTTGTGAACTTCGTTAACAACTGCAGTCTTACCGATACCGGAAGAACCTACAACTAAAACCATTTCCGCCGTACCACCTGCAACTCGGTCAAAAGCGGCGAGTAAGGTTTCCACTTCCTGGTGGCGACCGTAAAGTTTTTCTGGAATCAAAAAAAGTTCTGGAACATCCTTTTGTCCCAATAGGAAGGGAGAAATTTCTCCAGTTTCTTGCCATTGGTGCAAACACATCTCCAAGTCATGCTTTATTCCCAAAGCACTTTGATAACGGTCTTCAGCATTTTTTGCCATTAACTTACTAATAACATTACATAATATTGAAGGAATACTTGAATTAACATCACTCGCTTTTGGTGGAAGTTTTGCAATATGGCAATACACCAACTCCATGGGGTCAGTTGTTGTGAAGGGTAGCTGTCCGGTCAGGAGTTCAAAGAATGTGATACCAAGAGAATAAAAATCGCTGCGATAATTAATTCCACGATTCATTCTCCCTGTTTGTTCGGGAGAAATGTAGGCTAAAGTACCTTCTAAAAAGTTGGGATTTGTCAGTTGTTGGATTTCTTTTGGCAAACGACTTGCGATACTAAAATCAGTGACTTTGACCTCAAAAGTCGTAGGGTTAATCAAAATATTGGCAGGTTTAATATCTTTATGAATAATGCAGTGAGAGTGTAATTCAGCAAGAGCAGAGGTAATTGCGCTCGCAATAGGAAAAAATTCTTGTAGAGACATTGTACTCTGTGACAACACCCCACCTGTATTTTCCACATTTGTTAAGTAATCCTTAAGAGAAATCGCACCAAAATCTTCTAGAATCAGAGCATAGCTATTGCGATAACTTTCCAGACTATAAGATTTAACAATACCCGTACAGTTAAGATTTTTAGTAATTGTGTACTGATTGCGGAACTGAGCAATCTCAAGCAAAGTTGGGTATTCGTTACGCATGAATTTAATCGCGATTGGTTGTCGATCTTCTTCTCGAACACCTCGATAAACCAGCGTTTTACTTCCAGAGTAAATTTCTTGAGTGATGCGATAACCGGGAACAACAACTGTATTTGATAGCACAAACATTTACACAAATACTCGCAATAGTATACTCTCTATTGAGTATTCCCAAAGGTATTTTGTTTGTATCATTTTTGAGGAAAAAAGTGTATTTAAAATTAGATTACCCCCCTTAATCCCCCCTTGGAAAGGGGGGAAATTGGATTTCTGGTTTCCTGTGGAAAGGGGGGAAATTGGATTTCTGGTTTCCTGTGGAAAGGGGGGAAATTGGATTTCTGCTTCCCCGTGGAAAGGGGGGAAATTGGATTTCTGCTTCCCCGTGGAAAGGGGAAAACAAGAAAATAAGTTCCCTCCCCTTTCCAAGGGGAGGGTTAGGGTGGGGTAAAACAAAGCTAAAACCCTTACAAATGACAATCTAACTAATTAGCCTTACTTGCGATCGCCTACTTAACTTTTTGTTTGATAAAAGTGACAACCTGACTGAGTTGTTTTTTCAAAGCATCAATTTCTGCCTGCATTTTGGCAATTTTTTCATTCAAGGCTTGGATTTCAGCAGCTGAAGCCCCGGACTCAGTAGAGACAACTGCATGAGTTCCATTACCATTAGAAGATGCAACAAATCCGTTAGAGATAGGTGCTACTCCGTTGGAAGTAGCTGCTACTGCTACTTGTGCGGGTTCGGGACGTGGCTGTTTAGCCTTGGTCATAGCGGACTTAATTGCGCCAATGAGTTGCTTTTGGTCAAAAGGTTTTCCAAGAAACTCAAAATATTCAAAGGGTTCGGAGATTTTCTCTGTCACCTCTTCTTTACGACCAGACATAATGACTAAAGGAATCTTCCTCAAGTCACTATTGGCTTGGATTTCTTGAAACACTTCCCAGCCAGTTTTCTTGGGTAGTAGGAAATCTAACATAATCAGGCTCAGTTTTTCCTGACGAATTAAATTCAATCCCTCCAGACCATCTTTTGCTTCCAAAACTTGGAAGTTCCCTGGTGGTAACATTTCTCGTACTTTTACCCTGACAACTGTGGTGTCATCGATAACTAAAATTTTGTTACTTGTCACGACTGTTTGCTCTAATAGAAACTTTAGGTTTTACGGTAGTTGCGCCCTTGGGCGTCAAGAATTCTCCCACTATACCCAACATTTCTCTAGATCGGGGGAGAGTAATTTCCGGTAGAAGTGACAATACTTGAAGTGTCATATACAACCAATACCGTTCTTAGCTCTCTGATTGTGGCACAGTAATACTTAGGGCAACTAGGTTAATAAAACTTTTGAATTATTTATGACTTCTTTAGAGCCATCCCAAATCAAGACTGAAATTATGGCAATGCCTTCATGGTTACGCCGTCCCATTGGTAAAGCTAGCGAAATCTCAACGGTACAACGAATTATTAAACAGCGTCAAATTCATACCATTTGTGAGGAAGGACGTTGCCCAAATCGGGGTGAGTGTTATGCCCAACAAACTGCTACTTTCTTACTGATGGGACCTATTTGTACTAGGTCTTGTGCTTTTTGTCAAGTAGATAAAGGTCACGCGCCTATGCCTGTTGACTTGGAGGAACCACAAAAGGTGGCAGAAGCAGTAAAGCTTTTAAATTTGCGCTACGTAGTACTGACTTCTGTTGCTCGTGACGATTTGCCAGACCAAGGTGCGGGTCACTTTGTGAAGACGATGGAGACGATTCGCCAAATGAACCCAGAAACTCAAATTGAGGTGCTGACACCAGATTTTTGGGGTGGTGCGGGTGCGGGCGAAGGAGGTCAGCGCGATCGCATCAACACAATAGTGCAAGCTAAACCTGCCTGTTACAATCACAATATTGAAACAGTACGACGTTTACAAGGTCCAGTTCGTCGGGGGGCGAAATACGATCGCTCGCTTTTTGTCCTACAAGTGGTGAAGGACATTGACTCCTCCATTCCCACAAAGTCAGGGTTAATGCTAGGACACGGAGAAACGAGAGAAGAAATTATTGAAACAATGGTAGATTTGCGGAAAGTCGGATGCGATCGTTTAACTATCGGTCAGTATATGCGTCCGTCTTTAGAACATTTACCAGTACAAAAGTATTGGACTCCAGAAGAATTTGATGAATTAGGCAGAGTCGCTCAAAATATGGGATTTAGCCACGTTCGTTCCGGTCCCCTTGTGCGAAGTTCCTATCATGCGGGGGATAATTAAGAAGTAGGACAAATATTTCTAACGAATTTTGCTAAATATGACAGATATTTGGTATCTGTTAATAAGTCTTTAAATTAGGAGAGAATGCAATGGCTGGTGAAGCTCAGAAAAAAGTAGGCGAAGATGTTGCCAAAACCGGAGCAAAAGCGCCTTACCCTTTCCGTACAGGTTGGGCGTTACTACTGTTAGCAATTAATTTTCTTGTTGCTGCCTTTTATTTTCGGATTCTGGTCTAAGACGTTAAGTAGATGAAAGGGACTAGGGACTGGAGATTGGGTATTGGATTTCCTAATCCCCATTGCCCCTCAACAAGGAGGGGGCCCCGAGTTCCCCAGTCCCCAGTCCCCAATCCCTTTCATATCGTGCCTTTAAATAACCCTTTAGGGCGAACGAGTAGCACCAAAATCATGATGAGTAAGGCTACACCTTGTTTGTACTGAGAACCTAGTAAAGGCGTACTGGTCTCTTGAGCAATTCCGATGATAAAAGCAGCAGCGATCGCACCATAAGGATTGCCAATACCGCCCAGAATAACTGATGCGAACAATGGTAAAATCAAGAACCATCCCATATTAGGACGCACGGCTGTAATTAAGCCATACATACTACCACCAAGAGATGTTAGGCTACCAGTCATCACCCAAGTCCATAAGATAACTTGGTCAACATTAATACCAGATACTCTAGCTAAGTCCAAATCATCAGCCACTGCTCGCATTGCTTTACCAATTTTGGTATTTTGCAAAACGTAGTGCAGCACCAAAATAATTAATATAGCTAAAACAAAAACTAACAGTTGATTGGGCTGTATTTTTAAACCACCAACATCTATAGCAGAACTAATAGGTAAATCGTAATTTTTGTTACTTCCACCCCAGATAAAGATAATACCATTGCGGATAAACAACGCTAACCCAATAGAAATAATAATAAAAGTTGTGGAATTAGCACGGATAGAGCGCATTCTCGACCACAGTAACTTCTCAGATAAGAGCATTGCCGCAACTGTGCCGACTGCTGCTATTACCATAGATAACCAAATATTTATCTTAAATAATGTATTTAGTATAAATGTCAAATAAGCACCTAAAGTCAAAAAATCACCGTGAGCAAAGTTAGACAACCGTAAAATTCCCAAAGTCAGCGTTAGTCCAACTGCTGCTAAAGCAATAATGCTTCCTACAGCAATACCGTTAACAATCAATTGAGCAAATTGTAAATTCATAATTTGATCGGCTATCACTAAGTAACAACTTTTTTGTTCAAAATTCTCCAAAGATGACTAAAGTTGTGGAATTGTGTTAAAATTGAACACATAAGTATCGATGCTTGCACCATCCCTACCCTGAAAGACCAGAGGATCGATTAGGGTCGAGACGTACAAGTTCGGTCGCCAGACTGGTTCTGGTCAAAAATAGGCACAGACTAACTGTCTGTTACAGGGCAAGCTACGGCAAACACTATTTTCTAAGAGAATAGGAAAACCTTGTATGTACAGAGTACCCCTAATACTCACTTAAAAACAAGCGCTGTTGGTTCACCTATTTATTTAACCATTAATGGATAAGTTTGATAAGGTTTTTCGCAGCGCGGGTTACCCCATACTCAACTTGCACATCCCGGTTAAAGTAAAGCTTTGGTCTGTGTCACCCGGACAAATTATCATCCGGCTGATACTGGTGACAGCTTCGCGCTTATCTGCCCCAAGTTATGACGATTTTTTGTGGCATCTTTTACTTGTTGTGGCAAACGAAAAAGAGCCTCGTTTTTTAAAAGAGCTAAAATTGACAAGCGATCTTCGTCAAGAATACGGCGTGTGGTGATTCGATCTGGATAACACCTCATAAACATATTTGTAAAGTGCGTGCCGTAGTGGATAAATTCATCGCTTGACGGATCGAACAACGGGTAGATACAAGCATTGAAATTAGGCTCGTGGAAGTAAGCTAGCGCAAATCGCTCCTGAGTGTTCAGCTTGACTTTATGCGGGGTTGAAAGCAGGTAGTTATTCGTCATGAATTGCAAAATATCGCCTGGGAATACCGTTAGAACTTTCGGCACAGGCTTCACAAATGTCCAGGGATCTTCATTTTCATACATACCAGCCGAGCTTTCAGTCTGCAGCCAATTTCTATTTCTCTTTTCCCCTTCGACTGGTGGACGTATATAGAGACCACCTACATCGTCCTGTGCCGCAATTACCAATAGTCCGTAATCAGTATGTGCGCCAATTCCCCGCCTTGATTTTTGAGATAACGCCGGGAATCGCAATACGCGCATATGGTGCCAACCGTTCTTAGTCAATTCCGTCAGAGCGTTAATGTTACAAAGCCCTAAGCCCAAGGCTGTCAGTTTCAGCAATTTCTCGCCAATTGAACTAAGTTCGTCCATGTAAACTTTCATGCTTTGGTGGTACTCCTCATCAGACCAAGGCACTGGTCCATGACATGGCCATTGTGCTTGTACAGACGGATCGTGTAGTGGAACATCTTTGCAGACCGTGAAGATCTCGGAATAATCGGCTTCCCCAGCAGTGACTTCCTCGCCTGAAGCGATATACCCGCTGTAAGTAAGATCGCTGATGCATTGATATTTGAGATCCAGAGGCAGGCGAAAGAATCGCTTGCTGGCTTCAAACGCTTTCTCGGTTTTTCGAGCTTGTATTGTGTTCATTGCCACCTGAAAGATTCCGTCAGTTTTCCATGCCTGAATCATTTTGTGTGCTATATCAATATCAGATTGTGTTCCAACGATGGATTCTGGCAGGTGAAATGTTTGCAACTGTGTCATCTCAATTTCCTTTTAGTATTTTTGGGTCAAAATTGGTTATGTTGTTAACGCATTGAGGAACAAATTCAAAGCTTTGTTTGTTGACATATGTGTATGAGTAGGATTGAAACCGTAACAGACGAATCGGCTAAAACACTTATGTAGAAAGTATTTCAGCAGTCAACCTCTTACTAATTGAGCCGGATTCGCGATCGCTGCGACTACAGGTGCAGCGACAAACTACGCGCAGGAGTGGAGAATTGCTGTTTTTGTCCGCGTTAGGTGACAACTTTCCCCCACAAGTAATCGTGGAGGCTACACGCATACTTATAGTGGGGGTAAGATTCGTCGGATTATTTTCAAGTTCCTTGTCTTATTGACAAGTTAAACCGCCTTTTTTACAAAGATTGTCGAGTTTTGTCTCGTGATAGCCAAGCTCAGCCAACTGGTAGATTTTTTCAGGCTTTTCTAAAGCCAAATGATGCTCTTGGTCGTAAGTTGGTTCCTTCTGTAGATATTTATACCCTGGTGGCGATATCCGAGGAAAACATATCGGTTTTGCAATCATTACAATTCTCTACTTATATGTGCAGTAACTCTTTATTAATCAAAACCAACTATGAATGTCTATCAGAAACTCTTTCTACCGTAACAGAGCCAATTTTTGCCACATTTTTTCAACTAATGCAAAGACTTGTTTCATTTCTAGCATCCTAATTTCAATCATTTAATTTTGCACAAATTTAACTGTCACCACAGTTTATCAGTATGTAAAAACTACATTGCCTGCTACTAATTGTGGTACTTAACAAGATTTTGTCACTGGCAAAAATTTCCTCTATGTAATGATTTTTCAATATTCTTTCGATAAACAAAATTAGTACTTACACTGAAATATTTGAAATTTAAAAAAAAATTACTACTATGTTAAAAATCTAGCAAAAATAATGCGGAATACCAGAACGCTGATTTCTTGTGGGCATGAGAATTTGTCGCGCATCCTTAGGCAGTTTAGAGCAAATTCCCTTTACTGACTCTGCCTTAAATCGATTTGCTTGTGCCGTGCATACCGATGAAAAATGCCTGCATTAAGTTTTAATTATCTTTTAAGGAATGCTATCAAATTAACTTTTATTAGTAAGTATAATTGCTATATTATCAAGAAGTCCTGACTTTTTGGGAATGGCAGAAGCTTCCCTTTGCTTGCTGACAAAAGGTGCTGAACAACCAACAATAAGCATAATTCACTTCAAATTACAGGTGCGAATATGGGCATCTGCCTAAAGTATTAAATAAACCTAAAAAAAATCAGCCTTTATATTTATTTAAAATGTAACAAAAGTTAGTTGTAATTTTGTACGTAATAGGAGCTAAAAGAAGTAGAGGTTATTCCCCCGAATCCATACCAAGGACTATCTGCGTTTGGTGAGGAAGATGCAGCATTCTTTTTCGGGCGAGAGACTTTTGTCAATAGCTTATTTGAGGCAGGGCGAGGGAACAGACAAAGCGCGAAAGTGAAAGCAAATGAAAATGTTGGTGTGCGAAGCTCATCCACGAACCCGCCCTGCATGGCAATCGCTCTCTTGCATTTGAGCACCCAAGTCATTCTTTCCAATCGAAGCGGCGATAAGCGAGCGATTACGGAAGACAGCCCCCTTTTACAATGAGATTTATTAGGTGCTACCTTGGGGGATGTCGAACAAAATGCTTGCAGAAAAACTTGAGACATTAAAAAGCATATTTCTAGAGATGGAAAAGGCATTGATTGCCTACTCTGGTGGCGTTGATAGTACTTTGGTAGCTAAAGTTGCCTGTGATGTTTTGGGTGAACGTGCTTTAGCTGTCACAGCAGTTTCCCCTTCACTGTTACCAGAGGAGTTGGAGGACGCTAAAATTCAAGCGGCAACTATTGGGATTTCTCATAAAATTGTCCAGACACACGAAATGGAAAATCCCAATTACACTTCTAACCCCGTCAACCGATGCTATTTTTGTAAAAGCGAACTGCACGATACGCTCAAACCGCTTGCGACTGCATTGGGATATCCTTATGTCGTGGATGGAGTGAATGCCGATGATTTACGTGATTACCGTCCGGGAATTCAGGCTGCAAAGGAAAGAGGCGCACGTTCTCCTCTAGCAGAAGTTGGTATTACGAAAGCCCAAGTGCGGCAACTTTCCCAAGAACTTGGTTTACCTTGGTGGGATAAACCCGCACAACCTTGCCTTAGTTCTCGCTTTCCATACGGTGAAGAGATAACTGTAGCTAAGCTGCAACGAGTCGGGAGGGCAGAAATATATTTAAGAAAGTTGGGTTACAACAGCTTACGTGTTCGTTCTGAAGGAGACACAGCACGGATAGAGTTACCACCAGAAGAAATTAAAGAATTTGTTGTGAAGACAGATTTGCAGTCACTAGTGTCTACTTTTCAAGGATTTGGTTTTTTGTACGTCACTCTTGATTTGGAAGGTTTTCGCAGTGGAAAGTTAAATCAGGTGTTAAATCGAGAGCTTTTACAACAGGTAAGCTGATAAGTTCATAACTTACACAGCCTTAGTCAATTCAATTCTTGTGGGGTAGGCGTCCTCGCCTGCGTAAAACGGGCGGGACGCCCGTTCCACAAAACATTATTAATGTTCCACAAGATCGTTCCGCAACTTATGGATGTTGGGTTTCGTTCCTCAACCCAACCTACACACCATCTAAAATCCCAAATTGGATTATTCTTTTTCTGCCACTAAATCGCCATTTTCTACAACAATTTCGCCTTTCTTATTAATCTTGACTTGTTGGTTGGAAAAATCTTTACTAATTAAATGACGTAAAAGCCCTACAGTACGGAAGCGCTGGTCAATCCGGGGAATTCCTTGCCGATCTAAACGAACGGGGATAATTTTACTTCCTACCAAATCTCCTTGAGAATTAAGCTTGACTTCTAAAATCATGGAGTACCCTGTTTGGGCTACTGTGGATAGCGTTCGATATCCCAAAAAATTTCCTAAAGAGTATGCTATGAGTTTATCATTATAAATTTCCATTGCTCGCGGAACGTGGGGGCCGTGTCCGAAGACTAAATCTGCTCCTGCATCAATCATTGTTCGCGCAAACTGAATGGAATTTCCTCGATTTTCTCCGTAGAAATACTCTGTTTTGTTTTTGAGGTGTAATGCATTTGTTCCCTCTGCACCCGCATGCATTGACACAATAACTACGTTGGCATTTCTTTTGGCTTCTCCTACGAGTGCTTTAGCTGTATCTAGGTCGTGAATGGAATTGTAATGTTCGTAGGGAGCAAAACCAATCATTGCGACTCGAATATTATCAAGTTCTAATACAAGAATTTGATTTTTATGCCCTAATGTGTCTATGCCAACTTCTTTAAGGTGCCTAACTGTGTCTCGGAATCCTATTAAACCAAAATCTCGCGCATGATTGTTGGCTATGTTCATTACATCAAATCCAACATCAGCAAATAATTGAGCGTAGGAGGGTGGAGAACGAAAGGCAAAAACTTGTCCTCGACTGATGTCTTTGGCGCTATAGGGGTGGTTGGTTAAGCTAGTTTCAAAGTTACCAAAGAGAATGTCTGCTCTTTGTAAGTATGCTCGCACGGATTTTGGCAGCAGTTGGTCGCGATCGCTTGGTAACCTGTAGTTAGGATAGTTTGTTCCGGGAATAATGTCTCCAACAGCTTGGATGAGGATTGTATCTGATGTTGAGAAATCTGGTACGGAGAAAGGTAATGTATCTGTGGTTGTTGCGGCTTGCGATCGCTGTAATTGTCCAAAGCGAATGAATAATCCTATACTAATACCCAAGCAGAAACACAAACTGATAAAGCCAAAAGACCACAGTTTGCCCAAGCGCTGGCTTACCATAGTTGCACTCCTCAAAATATGGCGTTAGTATATCTCAAAAACCAGCTTTCTAACCATAACTTCAACTATTTCTAGGAAGCTAAGCATAGCTGAAAGCCTTGTGTAGTATGAAAACGGAGAGGGGGGGATTCGAACCCCCGTTAGGTCACCCTAAAACGCATTTCGAGTGCGCCGCATTCAACCGCTCTGCCACCTCTCCAAACATTATTTTTTACCTATATTAACACTTTATAACAGTTCATTCAAGCCGTTGTTGATAGTAGCTTTGCAGCAAATTATCCAACTGCTCTTCCGAACAGCAATCAATCAATGCTTCGTACACCTCTAACAACTTTGCTGCACCCTCTCCCAGGGTTGGACTGAATTCCCAAACATCCTGCACCCACTCTTGAGAAGGTGTATCCTCAAAAATTAATCGTTCTAGCAACTGCTTTGCTTCAACTTTAGAAATAGTCATTGATTTTAAAGTAGTAGAGCAAATTTCTAATTCACTCATTTTAATACTCAAAGCAAGTAGCACTCAATTGAGAGAGTGATAGCTTGATGCGCTCGGTGCGTGGTGAAGAACTTCAACGTTTTGAATAGTCACTAACCCATCTCTTACCATTTCCTTAATATATGGCAATATTTCCAAGAGAGCACCCTCTCGGTCTATCATCGTTACTACCATCGGTACATCAGAGGACAACTCCCATAATTCACACGTATGGCAAGAGGTTTGTTTCCCAAACCCTGTTATTGCTTGTGTCACTGTTGCACCAACTATTCCTCGCTTTCTCGCAAGTCCAACTAAAGCTGTATACAATGGTTGACCGTACCACCGATCTGATTTGCCAATGTATATTGTGAGTTGTTTCCAAACTGCCATAACAACTCTTTACCTCCATAATCTGGCTAGAACTGTTCCTAACTGAACGCTAACAACACCTAGTATTGCACTGCCTGCCCAGTAGAAACTAACTTTTAACAAATTGCCACGATTCAACAAGGCGATCGCATCTAAACCGTAAGTGGAAAAAGTTGTGTAAGCTCCTAAAAACCCTGTGGCTACTAATAACCTGACTTCTGAAGAAATAAGAGCTACTTTATTGAGAGCTAGAGTTGTAAAAAAACCCATAGCGAAGCAGCCACTTATATTAATGAAGAAAGTCCCATAGGGAAAATTCAGACCAAAGCGTTGTGCAAACCACAGTGTAATGTAGTATCGACATAGCGCTCCTGCTACAGCACCCAAACTTACAGCCATTGGATTGCGAAGGTTAAGGTTTTGTAACATACTTGGAGAGCAGCTATGAGGGTAGATGTTTCAGTTCATAGCAAAGCTGTAACTAGGTAGTCTGTCAAGTAATTGAAATACTTCTTCAACTCCTCAGCCGCTTTTGGGGAAATTCGTGATGCGTGTTCCCACTCCGGTATATACCGAGCTTTAATGATATTAAATGCTTCTAGGTAAATTTCAGTTGATGGTTGGTCGTGGCTAATAATTCCCTGATACAACAAACGAGGTTCGATGCTATTTTCCAAACAACTGCCTAGGAGCTTGAAGTATCTACTCAACTGGGTACGAAATACTTCTATCTGAGGATGTTGCCAATCCAATAACTCGTATGCTATGTCTTGTGCCAATTCTTCTTTAGTAGCTAGCAGCCAGTGTCCAGCTTCTAGGCTAGCTGCTGTCTGTGCTTCTATATGTGGTAACAAAGCACTTAATTGTTGAATTTGTGCTAAAGATTCTTGTAGCTTTTGTTGTTTTGCTTGAATGTTCGCCGAGCTTTCATTGTCTTCTAAATTTTTTTTCCTTTCAATCTCGTATACTAAATCTTCTATACTAGGTTTTATTGTTTGAACGATTGTATGTGTCTGCTCTTTGAGTACTTCTAGTACTTGTTGACGCATATCGTATTCTACAAGCTTATCTAACTGGTTTTTTGCTTGATTTTGCAGTAAGTCGAACTGGTGTTGCCAATGCTGAATTAGCAAGTCTAGCCATTCTTCTGTATTAGGTACACCTTCAAAGACTCTTTTTTCTAAGTATTCGACTCGTCGTTGCAATGATTTAACAGATGTACGATGTAACCAAGGGCTGAAAATAAACTCTGCAACTTCCTGTAAGCTTTTTATAACCTTCTGTAACAAACTTGTTCTGTTTATATTCTGTGCCATTAGATTTCTCCTCAGAGATGTTGACCCCGCAACTAGAAACTCTACTTAATAATGAGTAATTTTGTAAAAAATTCGCTGTTGAATTTTAAAAATTACTCTTGTAGCAGTTCTAAATCATTTGTAAACACTTCTAGTACCGTAGTAGGGTGAGCATTGCCCACTACATAAAGCTTTTGGGGGTGGGCATTACCCACCCTACTACGATAATTAGATTTTTTCACAAATCAGGTAGGATTGCTATATAAGGATAATTGTATACATTATTGCAAAAATTATAAAATTAAATCTTGTTATTAATCTTTAGATATATAATACTATTTTTTAGCTATTTTCCTATTTTTTGCTTTAATTCTCCTACTTTACCTACTAAGCAGAAAAATAAGAGTAAATAGAAATTGCCTTTCTTACCTTTCCTACTTTTAGGACACAGATTACCTCGCATACCAAGGTTAAATCAATCTCAAGGAAGAAGTATTTAAGAGGTCGGATGAAGTAAGAAAGAGGAAGTGAGAAAACCGTAATCAAAAGGCGTAAATTTCTACCTCGAAAATCTATGTTCGGGTTGATAAAATCAAATTGTGGTTTAAGTAATGCTGTTATGAACAAGCTTTGGACTTGAAAGTGCAGTATTATAAGGAGACCAAAACATGAGAAATCAACTAAAAACTGTAGCTTTACTGGCTTTATTAAGTGCAATTTTAATCACTATAAGCTACTGGATTATAGGCGGAACCAGTGGAATATTAATGGGGATTGCGATCGCGGCACTAACCAATCTATTTTCATGGTATCAATCAGATAAGATTGCTTTAGCTGCATATCGCGCTCAGCCGGTGTCAGCACAAGAAGCACCGGGGTTATATATGATGGTGCAGCGATTGTGCGATCGCGCTAGTCTACCAATGCCCAGTATATATATAGTTCCCCAACAAGCCGCTAACGCTTTTGCTACGGGACGCGATCCAGAACACGCTGCAGTTGCAGTCACAGAAGGAATTCTAAATTCACTGCCAGAAGACGAACTTGAGGGTGTCATCGCTCACGAATTAACTCACGTCGCTAATCGCGACACCCTGACACAAGCGGTTGCAGCTACAATTGCTGGAGCCATCTCTTTTCTAGCCCAAATTGTCAGTTACAGCGTTTGGTATGCACCCTATCAAAGGAGCGATCGCGAAAACGGTCTAAATCCCATAGGTTTATTATTAACAATACTGCTTGCTCCAATTTCTGCAACAATTATTCAACTAGCAATATCGAGGACGCGAGAGTTTGCAGCCGATGCTGGTTCTGCAAGACTGACAGGTAATCCTCGTGCTTTAGCCCGTGCATTACAACGTTTGGAAGCTACTGCAAGGGAATTACCTCTAAATGCTAATCCTGCTTTTGAACCACTTTTAATTACCAATGGGTTTTCCGGACAGTTCCTGAGCAGCCTGTTCTCCAGTCACCCGCCTACTGAAGCAAGAATAGAGGCGTTGCTAAAGTTAGAACAACAACCATCATCTAGAAGTTCTGAACTCTCATTTCGTTAAAGGGACTGGGGATTAGCCACTGGCGACTGGGAAGAAAGTTTCCAATTCCTAATCCCTAACCCCTAACCCCTAATTCCTAACAAGGAGGAAAAACAATGACATACAATGCAAACGGTGAAGACAACGTAGTTGTGGTACGAGTTAGCCCTCAAACTAATGAAATGGTAGAAACCGAGATGGCGGGCGAAACCGATGAAATTAAGCATGAAACTAAAGCATTGATTGAAGCCCTCAGAAGACGCGCTCAAGCAGAAGCAGAATCAGCAGGGACTCTAACGCGGGAAACTTTTCTAGATGCAGTCCGGCGTGCAAGACAAGCCATTGAAGGTGAAACACTCATAGAGCGCGATCGCATAGAAAACGCATTTACAATACTTCAACAGGATGCTGAGAGAAACTGGCATGAGTTTTGGAAGCAGTTTGCCGAACTGGGCGATCGTTTCCAAGATGCTGCAAAAGCAGCATGGGATGCTTTTAACGCTCCTCGCCCTCGTTCTTAGTAAACTTTGGGGAATTATCCCTATTAGTGGATGCTAAGTTGTGGAACGGGCATCCTGCCCGTTATATTAGGACAGGCAAGATGCCTGTCCCACAAAGCAAAATCATAAATGTTGTTTAATTGAAAAAATCCTTAGCTGAAGCACTGACTTGGCTTTGGATGATTTTTTTGAAGCGAATTACTAGAATTGCTAGAGATGCTAGATAATGGAAAAGCTTTAACATTAACTTTGACTCCCTAGCTCTATAATTCATTATGCGAACTTACTATTGCGGCGAACTCCGAAAAGAACATATTGGAGAAACTGTTACCTTGTACGGATGGGTAGACCGTCGCCGCGATCACGGAGGCGTGATATTTATAGATTTACGCGATCGCAGTGGCACAGTTCAAATTGTTAGCGATCCTCAACGCACTCCTGATTCCTACGAAGATGCAAATACACTCAGAAATGAGTATGTAGTAGAAATTAAGGGTAGGGTTACGCAACGTCCCGAAGAATCTCTCAATTCTCGCATACCTACAGGCAAAGTTGAAATATACGCCGATAATATTAAACTGCTCAATGCTGTCCGCAAACAACTGCCTTTCCAAGTTTCTACCGCAGATGCAGATCCGGTACGGGAAGAATTAAGGTTGAAGTATCGTTACTTGGATTTGCGACGCGATCGCATGGCAAACAACTTACAATTACGACATCAAGTTGTCAAAGCCATTCGTCGTTACTTAGAAGATGTGGAAGGTTTTGTAGAAATCGAAACTCCCGTATTGACTCGTTCTACACCTGAAGGTGCGCGGGATTATCTCGTACCGAGTCGGGCTAACCCTGGTGAATGGTTTGCTTTACCACAATCACCTCAACTTTTTAAACAATTATTAATGGTATCTGGATTTGACAGATACTATCAAATTGCTCGTTGCTTCCGAGATGAAGACTTGCGTGCTGACAGACAACCGGAATTTACTCAGTTGGATATGGAAATGAGCTTCATGTCCCATGAGGAAATTATCGAACTCAATGAAAAGTTAGTTTGTCACATCTTCGAAACGGTTAAAAATTTTGAGGTACAACGTCCTTTCCCACGTCTGACGTATGCAGAGGCGATGGAACGTTACGGTAGTGACAAACCAGATACGCGATACGGTTTAGAACTTGTAAATGTCTCTGATATTTTGAAAGGCTGTGGTTTTAAAGTTTTTAAGGACGCTGTAGCCAATGGTGGAGTCGTGAAAATTCTGCCGATTCCCAACGGAGATATTATCTCAAATGTGCGAATTAAACCGGGCGGGGATGTTTTTAAAGAAGCAGCTGATGCAGGTGCTCAAGGTTTAGCTTACATTCGAGTCCGAGAAGATGGTGACATCGACACGATCAACGCCATCAAAACTAACCTCACTGAAGAACAAAAACAGGAAATTTTACGTCGTACAAATGCAAAACCCGGTCATTTATTACTATTTGGTGCGGGGGATACTGCCACTGTCAACAAAACCCTAGACAGATTGAGACAAGTTGTTGCTAAAGAATTTGGACTGATAAATCCAGAGAAAATTAACTTACTTTGGATAACAGAATTTCCGATGTTTGAATGGAATGCTGATGAAAAACGTCTAGAAGCGTTACATCACCCATTCACCGCACCCAATCCAGAAGATATTAGCGATTTAAAAACTGCACGAGCACAAGCATACGACTTGGTGTTAAATGGTTTTGAAATTGGTGGTGGTAGCTTGCGGATTTACCAACGCGAAGTGCAGGAGCAAGTTTTTGAGGCAGTTGGACTTTCTCCAGAAGAAGCCCACAATAAATTTGGTTTTCTCTTGGATGCTTTTGAATATGGGACTCCACCTCATGGTGGAATTGCTTACGGTTTAGATCGCTTGGTGATGTTACTTTCTCAAGAAGAATCTATTCGCGATGTGATTGCTTTTCCAAAAACTCAACAAGCACGTTGCTTGTTAACAGATGCACCTTCAACAGTGGATGCAAAGCAGCTTAAAGAGTTGCACGTTGCTTCAACTTTCAAGCCTAAATCATAAGCGTTAAAACACGAAAACCCGCCAAGGCGGGTTAACACACAACAAAACTATGAACTAAAACAATAAAACTTTATTTTTAACTGAAATAGTTCATTTCAGCTTCCAATTGGCGAACTAAACTTTCATCGCCTTTTTCTCTGGCGACTTTCAAGCGATGTTCTAGAGTTCTTCTAATATTTAGTCTGTGGGTTTCCCGTGCCTGTTTCACGGATTCTAATCGATTTCTGCCCATTTTAACAATTTGCCTCTTGAATTTATTCATATAAATGTCTTACTTTCCTAACATAGCAAATATTTCGTAACTTTTGCTACAGAAAAAATAAACTTAATATATATTATTATGCGGCAATATCTTGCTGTGGAAGCTTTACAACCCCATGCTTACCTTGCTGACTGATTTTGGAACCCGTGATGTTTACGTTGGGGTGATGAAGGGAGCGATCGCCCAAATCAACCCAAAACTGACAGTAGTAGACTTGACACATGAGGTTCCACCGCAAGACGTTGCGGTTGCTAGGTTCTGCTTGATGGATGCTTACCTCTATTTTCCGATTGGTACAGTGCATCTAGCTGTTGTCGATCCAGGTGTGGGTAGTACGCGACGAGCGATCGCCGTAGAATTTGCTAGGGGTTACTTGGTGGGACCTGATAACGGTATATTTAGTGGGGTTTTGAGTGAAAATCCGGCGCTTGCAGCAGTGGAACTGACAAACCCCAAGTATTGGAGGACTCCTCAACCTAGCAGCACTTTCCACGGAAGGGACATTTTTGCACCCGTTGCAGCTTATCTTTCTAGTGGTGTTTCTCTCAAACAGTTGGGTGTCTCTATCGATGTGACATCTCTGGTACAGTTGGAGATTGCTGAATGTACGACGACAGAAACTGGTATAGTTGGCAACGTTCAATATATCGATCGCTTTGGTAATTTGGTGACGAATATTCCAGGATGCGATGTGTTGGGTAAAAGCTGGAGTGTGGAAGTTGCGGGAGTTACTATTCCCTACTGTGGAACTTATAGCGATGTTAAAATTGGTGAGGCGATCGCTCTGATTGGCAGTCACGGTTGGGTGGAAGTTGCGGTTAACAATGGGAGTGCGCGATCGCAGTTGCAGATGGAGTTGGGGGATCGGGTTGTCATTTATTTTGAATGAGGAATGGAACCTCACCCTTCACGCGGATGCACGCGGATAGAATAGGGTTGGAAGGATAATATTTATTTTTGGATTTTGATTGCTATGGCTCAGCAAATTTTATCTGCACCGGAAGTTTATCAAGGTCAATTTGGGGAGTTTACGATTACTCAAAGCGATCGCAAGGGTGTTATTGTTTACCGTACAGGGCTTATGGTGGCTGCACTTAGCTTTGCTACGGGTACTGCTTTGGTTTTGTTTAACCAGAATCCAGAAATTTTCTCGGTGCTTACACTTTTATATGCTTGTTTTAGTATAGCTTTGGGTGTTAGTTTACTCACGATTCATATCTATATGGCAGTGCTGCACCGACTGTTGCAAGTTTTTTGGGTAATTGGCAGTGTAAGTGCAATAGTGTTGGCGTTGTATAGTAGCGAACCATTAGCTATGACTGTTTATACTCAACCTCTGACTTTACTAGGGATAGGATTTACTTTTGCAGCGTTGACTGGGATCTATTTTAAAGAAGCATTTTGTTTCAATCGCTTTGAGACTAAACTTCTTACACCCATAGTTCCTTTGCTTTTGCTAGGACATTTAGTTGGAGTGTTACCAATTCAAGGGGAAAAAGTTTTATTAGGACTTTGGGCAGTTCTTTTTGCGATCTTTGCCGTGCGGAAAGCAGTGCAAGCAATTCCTCCAGATATCGGAGATAAGTCTGTGTTTGAGTATTTAAAGACTAGGCAAGCAACGTAATTTTTTATTTTTTGGCATAGCTAGAGATTAAAGATATTTTATTCTTCACTCTCTGCAAAATTGACATTCTCGTAAAGATCGCTAAAGGCAATTTCAAATTCTACCGACTGGAGCGTTAATTTAGAATTCTCTGATTCATATTCAGTCAAGAGCCATTTACCTTCAGCGGTCTTAACGTACTGCATGACATGATATTGGTATCGATCTATTAAAAGATATTCTTGAAATTCAGGAATTGAGCGATAAAAGAGAAATTTATCTCCTTGGTCATAGTTTTTAGTTGACTTAGATAAAACTTCAACTATTAACAGAGGATTCATGATTGTAGTAGTATTAGTTCCCGTGTATACAGGCAGACCCTGAATAACCATAACATCAGGATATGTATATTGCCGATAACGAGGTATCCACAAACGTACATCCCCCATAAAAACGCGGTAATTGCATTTTTTAATTGCTGGTTTTAAATTGGAATAAAAATTACCTGCTATTTCATTATGATTTGTTGTTCCACCAGCCATAGGTACAATTTGTCCATCTCTATATTCACTTTTATATTCTGCTTTTTCCTCAAGCACTAGATATTCTTCAGGTGTAATTTTTTTTGAGGTTTGTATTTGCATAAATCTGTAAAGCTAAATTTTTGATTTTTGATATTTTATTGACTAAATCACCAGTGAGTATAATTCAAGTTTACATTATTTTAGAGGATGTTTGAAAAGTAGCTGGCTCTCATTTGAATCACATTATTACCCCCCATTATCCCCCCGATGTATTGGGGGGAAATAAGAAAAATCTAGTTCCCTCCCCTTGATAACTACGGTGTACACACAAGTCTTCTAAAAGTGCTTTCTTGCATTTTCGATCCCCCCTAGCCCCCCTTAAAAAGGGGGGAAAATCTTGAAAGTCCCCCTTTTTAAGGGGGATTTAGGGGGATCTTGAAAGATGTGTGTACACCTTAGCCCCTTGATAAGGGGAGGGTTAGGGTGGGGTAAAAATATTTGATAAATCAATCATGGCTTTTCAAACGTCCTCTTAGATGAAAAACTCCCGGTTTTTTATTCCTAACCTCTTGCAATTTGGGAACAATAAACCCAGAGAGATACAGAGGATGGGCAATTGGTGGGAAAAGAACGTGCGTATTGGGTAGCGTGGTCGCAAATTTCGGGAGTGGGTCCTATCTTGTTAGGACGATTACAACAGCATTTTGGCACGCTAGCAGCAGCTTGGCAAGCAACCGAGGCTCAGTTGAAAGAGGTGGAAGGTTTTGGTTTTCAAACATTATCTAAGGTTATACAACAGCGATCGCGTTTGCATCCAGAAGAATTTTTCCAACAACACCAACAACAAAACCCTCAGTTTTGGACGCCAGCCGATCCAGAGTATCCTCGGTTGCTGCTAGAGATTCCCAGCCCACCTCCTGTTTTGTACTATCGCGGCGAAGTCGATTTGCGAGAAAATATCGGACACAAACCAACGGTTGGTATTGTCGGAACGCGCCAACCCTCAGAGTATGGTTTGCGTTGGACTCGTCAAATTAGTATAGCTTTAGCTAAAAATGGTTTTACAGTTGTTTCTGGTTTAGCAGACGGGATTGATACGGAAAGCCATAGCGCCACTATTAAAGCAGGAGGACGTACACTCGCAGTCCTTGGTACAGGGGTAGATGTTGTTTATCCATCTAAAAATAAAGAACTTTACAAACAGATTTTGCCTAATGGATTAGTTTTGAGTGAATACCCCTCAAAAACTCCACCAGATCGCACTCACTTTCCCCGTCGCAATCGGATAATAGCTGGTTTGAGTCGCGCCGTATTAGTATTAGAAGCACCAATTAAATCGGGTGCTTTGATTACTGCTAGTTATGCTAATGAATTTGGGCGAGATATTTATGCATTACCAGGAAGGTTGGATGACTACCCTTCCCAAGGATGTTTAAAATTGATTAGCCAAGGCGCTGTTCCCATTCTCAGAGAATTAGACGAACTCCTCAAAATGCTAGGAGCAATACCAGAACTTGATTCTGTTGAAGCCGTCTCTCCACCACAGCAATTAACTTTACCCGATTTACCCCTAGAACTCGAACAAGTTATGAAGGTACTTTCTTCAGAAGCATTACCCTTCGATTTTATTGTTCGACAAACTGGTATGACTGCTGGTTTAGTATCTAGTGCTTTACTACAGTTGGAATTAATGGGTTTAGTTTCACAACTTCCTGGAATGCGGTATCACCATTTAATTTAAAATTGCTATACTCAAGCAGTAAATTGTAATTTAGATCGTAAAATAAATCGCTGAAAATCGTGATGAAATTTACCTATGAATATAATTTTGAAAAAATTGGTAAATCTGTTATCTTATATGCAGATTGTTTTGAGTGGTTGAGCAGGATTTCTGAAAATAGCATTCATGCAGTCGTTACAGATCCACCTTATGGTGTGAAAGAGTATGATTTTAACCAGTTACAAAAAAGAGCAAACGGAAATGGAGGTATTTGGAGAATCCCACCATCATTTGATGGGCATCAACGCTCACCTTTGCCACGATTTACAGCACTGACTGCAAAAGAGCGTCTAGTATTAAAAGATTTTTTCGTAGAATGGGCAAAGTTAATAGTTCGCGTACTTCGTCCCGGTGGTCATGTTTTAATAGCAAGTAATGCTTTTCTTTCCCAGCAAGTTTTCTCTGCTTTAGTTGAAGGAGGATTAGAATTTCGTGGGGAATTAATTCGCCTTGTGAGAACACTTCGCGGTGGGGATCGACCCAAAAATGCTGAAGATGAATTTCCCTATGTTTCCTCTATGTTACGAGGTTGTTATGAACCTTGGGGTGTTTTTAGATCGCCCATACCTTCAGGAATGAAGCTAAGTGACTGTCTCCGACAATTCCAAACTGGTGGGTTAAGACGAAACCCAGATGGTACAGCCTTGGGTGATGTTATTCCTAGCGAACGAACTTCTCAAAAAGAACGAGCTATTGCTAATCATCCAAGTCTTAAACCGCAGTCTTTTCTTTGACAGATTGTTTATGCAGCATTGCCTTTAGGTGAGGGCGTAGTTATAGATCCTTTTATGGGTTCTGGTTCGACAGTAGCAGCAGCGGAAGCTGTAGGCGTTTGCTGCATAGGAATTGAGCGGAATTTAGAGTATTATGAGATGAGCCATACTGCTATTCCTAAACTAATTGCTTTAGAAACTCCAAAACAACAAATTCAAGATTTACAACTAACGCTATGGTAACTGTGGACTTTGATATACCCAGTTAGACATCATCAGTATTAAAACCATTGCTGTTAACAGGGTAAGGTTGGCAAGCAATCATCTCTAAATCATTGCTCATTTACCTATAGGTTAATAATTTATGATTCTCCATAGGCTAGACCGTTAGCTTCAGCATATCGCTGCATAAAACGCATGAATCTTTGCCACTGGTCGTCTTGCTCAATTTCAAATTTACATTCTACTCTCTGCAGTTCATCTCCTTCTGCACCTCCAAAAATAAATTGAGTCGAAGATGGTGTAACGCGAATTTCTCCTTCTTCATCGGTTAATAGCATGGAATTCAAAGATTGTTTTGTGAAGCTATTCAATCCGTTTAAAGCTTTCACTTGCTTAAAAAGCATCACAATAATACGGTTACCAGAACGAAGGTTACGGCGCAAGCTGACGTTGTTCAGTTCTTCAAAAACGCCAGAAAAAAATTGAATTGATGGTGTTTTAGATGTCATGGAATTGGAAAACTATCTTTGGTATGGATTGTAGTAGTATTGCGGTGCTACTTGTGGAGCGATCGCAGGTGCTTGATACCCAGTTTGCGGTACGTTAGTACTGAGACCATTGGGTAAGGGTGGATTCATCACTGGAGGTTGGTATCCAGTTGGTGGTATGTTGCTCGTGCCATTAGGGAACGGTTGATTTATGGCTGGTGGCGGACTTATAACTGGTGGCTGCTGATAGCTTGTGGTTGGTATGCTGCTTCCCGTATTGTTAGGAACGGGAGCACTTTGGCTGAGGTGTTGGTAAGCAAGGCGAGAAATGGAGACAATCAGTGTTTCAGCACTGGGGTCGTTTCTTGGACGTTGCACCATTACAGCAATAACATAACGCTTGCCACTGAGCACATCCACTAAACCTGCATCTCCCAGTATTGTCCCAATATTACCAGTTTTGTGGGCAATGGTGGCTCCCGAACCCAAACCAGCTGGTAACAACTGATTTCTCACAGTTCGGCGCATGATATCCAAGATGCGATCGCGCGATCTCATACTTACCAAATTTCCTTTCCCTACCATTGCCATCACAGTACCCAACTCTTTGGGACTGGTTGTGTTCGTACCTCCCAAATCTGGTAAAAGGTTGCGAATTGCAGTCGTTGTTAATCCCCAGCTCTGAAACCGTTGATTGAGGGCGTCAATACCACCCAAGCGAGCAATCAGCATATTAGTTGCTGTGTTATCGCTGATTGTCATCATTTTCGTAGCAACTTCAAGCGCTGTAAACTGGGTTCCTACGGATTTATACTGTATATTCCCAGAACCGCCTGCTACCATTTCCTTGGACAGAGTTAGACTTTCATCAAGACGAATTTTTTGTGCATCGACATCTTGAAAGAAAGCAACCAGAATTGGAATCTTAATTGTACTAGCAGCAGCAAAACTTGCAGCCCCATTCAAATCTACATAACCACCGTTATCTAGATCGATTAAGAAAACTCCCGGCGTCAAATTTGGATTTGATGCTGCCAAACTTTGTATAGCCGACTTTAGGGGAACATTTTCTTGGGATAGTGACACGTTAGAAGCTGTCTGTATTGGTGTTGGAGTTGGTTGAGATTGTGCTTGTTGTTCGACAGTTGTATCGGGTGATGCACCTGGTGGTGTAGCAAGACGAGTAGCGGGATCTAACACAGATAAAATAGTACCTACGATCGCACCTATACCAACTCCAACAATTAACAACCGCATGGCATACAAAATTGTTCTTGCCATCGGCTTTAACCGCGTTTTTCGAGAAGGTCGTTTCATCACCGGATGCTTTTGCAAATGAGCAGTTTTTAACTGTACAACGTTGGGGTTATAAGGAGGAATTCTTCCTTTAAAAGTAGCAGAGTGCTGAGGTGGTGCAACTTTTTTTGGTTGCCTTCTAGGTACAGTGGCAGGTTTTAATGGTGGAATAACTTTTACACTTGTCGATGTTGGTTTTTTTTGGGGAGGACGTTGCTGGTTACGTGCCACCGCCTTATTCAGTGGAAGCTTTTGGACTTTTCGTAAATCGGGACGACGAGGAGGAGACTGACGCTGTGGGATAACTTTTATACGAGTTCTTGTATTCATAATATATAATAATGATAAGATTTTATATTATAATTGGCTTTTATAAAAGGTAAACGCTACAGCAGGCTTGCAATTACATACTAATCCCTAATTACAAGCAAAAAAGATTTTTTTTACGTGTCAGTCTCCTAAACATAATGAATTATGATTTTTCACGGTTGTGAAGGTTCCCAATAGCCCATTCTACCTGCCTTAAAATACCTCGCAACATAGCAACTTCTTTAGTTTGTAGTCGAGCGCGATTGTACAATTGTCGGAACTTTTCCATGCGACTCGATGATGTATGGGCATAAAGATAACCAATCTTGAGAAGAAGGGATTTTAGTTCTTGGTAATATGTTTCCACAACATCCAAAGAAGCAAGGTCATCCGAGACATTTTTTGACGCGATGAGTTGTTCGCTCTCCGTATTCTCTTGATTTTCAGTATTAAAAATTGCCAATTCGTAACAACATAGAGAAACAGCAGTTGCCAAGTTGAGGGATGGATAAGTGGAACTTGTAGGAATGCGAACAAATCGTTGAGCGTAGTTCAGTTCTTCATTGCTTAAACCCCGATCTTCTCTACCAAAGATAAGCGCTGCTGAATGTTGTGGGTTTTCAAGCAACCAAGGTAACGCTACGCGAGGATTCTCCATAGGTGTTCCCCAGTCACGCACGCGAGCAGTTGTTGCGATCGCTCGCTGACATCCCCGTAAAGCTTCTGGTAGAGTTGCTACGGTTTGAGATGATTGTAAAATATCTTTGGCATGAACCGCCATATGCAGTGCTTCTAGTGAAAGCGGATCGCATTGAGGATTGACCAACACTAGATGATGAAACCCAAAATTTTTCATGACTCGCGCCACCGATCCCACATTCATAGGTCCTGATGGCTCTACTAAGATGATTCTTACTCGGTCTAATGTCATTGCTTGGTTTCCCCATGCAAACGCGCTAAAAATGCAGCCCGATCGCAAGAAGCCAGTCCTTCCTGTAAAACTGTCAAAACTTGTGTCATGTTGCCTGCTAACAAATCATTCACAGCTAGCCATAAACCAGGAAACACTCGACTTCGTATTACACTATCATCGTCTACAGGTCAAGAAAAATAGTCCTCCCAAGGTTGAATCAATAAGTAGGACTGCATCAGGTTGTGGTTGATTCTCTAAATCCAGACGTACAGTATGATTATCGCCTAGTCTAACACCTGGAGTTGCAATTTTGTAATTCCACAACCAACCAATCAAATCGCCATGCGGTTCGGCATGGATTCAAAGCGCAAGGGCGATGTCACGTAGACAACTCCTTCTTTGACACTCTCTGCCGTAAACGGTCAGAGATTCTTAAGACTTTTCAGTCTTAATATCCCCATCAGGGGTTCCTAGGCTCACCACGTTTGCTCATAGAGCGTAGTGATATCTCCTCAAGGTTGTTTCAGGCGTCTACTTTCTCCCAGTCCGGGAGTAGGTTTTCAAGTCTTGTACTGACTTTCTTAATATATCATGAAAGTCCTGTGCTACTTTTAAGTCTCACATCTCTAAAAAGATTGTGCAACTCTAACATCACCTAATTCGGTACTACCAATAGACAGTTGGTTTCCCTGAACGGTGAAGGCAATA